>CANQOJ010000072.1 GCA_947625455.1 uncultured Clostridia bacterium
CTCCGCGCGAGGCGGAGCGACGACAATCTTGAAGACGCTGAATGCTGGCTTGATACTATTTCAATCCACGCTCCGCGCGAGGCGGAGCGACCCGAATACCTGTGCAGGATTGACGACGCGAAAGTATTTCAATCCACGCTCCGCGCGAGGCGGAGCGACCAACAAAGTAGGTTTCCTATACCGTAGGCAGTCTATTTCAATCCACGCTCCGCGCGAGGCGGAGCGACCCTTTTCGGGGTTGTCCTTATGTGTTAGGTAGCATTTCAATCCACGCTCCGCGCGAGGCGGAGCGACTATGTCAGTTGCAAGACTTTTTATGCCCGAAATGTATTTCAATCCACGCTCCGCGCGAGGCGGAGCGACGCTATGTCGTGGCGATGTCGCTTCTCGTAGTGTATTTCAATCCACGCTCCGCGCGAGGCGGAGCGACATAGTGATAGCGAAGATTTTGGTATCAATAAAAGGCATTTCAATCCACGCTCCGCGCGAGGCGGAGCGACCTGTCTGACCATGTCGATACGCGTCGAGAAAGTTATTTCAATCCACGCTCCGCGCGAGGCGGAGCGACTGGAGCTTTTTAAACCTGTAACCCGTAAAAAATCATTTCAATCCACGCTCCGCGCGAGGCGGAGCGACGTCATTCTCGTCCGCGCCAAAAATCACGGAATAATTTCAATCCACGCTCCGCGCGAGGCGGAGCGACGCAATACCGATGAGAAGCGCAAGACCATTGATTTATTTCAATCCACGCTCCGCGCGAGGCGGAGCGACAATATTATGTGCGTGAGATGTTGGTATAACAACGGAATTTCAATCCACGCTCCGCGCGAGGCGGAGCGACGCCTGTTTCTGTATTTCCAGGTTAGTTTTGTCGGATTTCAATCCACGCTCCGCGCGAGGCGGAGCGACTGCAAATTTCACTTAAAATTACGGTTAAAATCCGAAAGTTTTGTGAAATATGCACAAAATCATTAGCGTTAAATAAAAAATCTACGCTAAAATAATCAAAAAATTAAACAAATTTGGGTGCGAATGTCGGGCAATTTTATGTGTGATTGCGTTTCGCACTAGAGCAAAAGCGGTTTGTCCATTTCCGGTGCGGATTTTGCGCCATAATGTTCAATTTTTGCTTTTTTAGGATCACCCAGATAATAGAACCTCAGCGAATCAACTCCGACATCTATTTCGTTCAGCAACTCTTGCTTGAGAACACGCCACTGTGCCGCGTCAACTATACATTCAAACACGGAATTTTGCACTCGGACGCCGTAATTTACACAGCATTTCGCTACATGACGCAGGCGTTTTCTGCCCTGACTGTCCTCTGTATTCACATCATATGTTATTAAAATCAGCATCTTATTTCCACAAAAACGGCGGATATTCATCAAGATCTCCGCGTATATACCGTGCAAGCAAAAGCGCCTGCACATATGGCACTAACCCCCATTTAATCTTTTCTTTCAAAAACGGGTGGGTAATCTCATCATCTTTACGCAATTGCCAATTCTTCAGAAACTCCCGCCGTCCGTCGTCTGTCAGAAGCACAGCGCCGTCCTCCTGTTCAATAAACGCTTCTTTTGAGATAAGCTTTTTGTTGACACAAGTCAGTACAAATCTGTCACACAACGGCGCTCGAAATTCCTCAATCAAATCAAGCGCCAATGAACGCCGTCCCGGACGGTCGGTATGGAAAAATCCGACATAAGAATCAAGTCCAACCGATTCCAATGCTGAACAGCACATACTTGTACACAGTGAATACGCAAACGAAAGCATGGCGTTCACCCTGTCAAGCGGCGGTCGGCGGCTTCTTCCTTTAAAAGAAAAATCATCTTTTTGCTGAAGTATCATATCATTGAAAACCGAGAAATATACAGATGCCGCCTCGCCCTCTATACCGCGGAGGGAATCAGCGTCAGAAGCTGTTTGCGCATATTCGCAGGATGATTTCAGATATGATGATTTCTGAGAAAAAATGCCCGTGTCTATTCGCGCGGCATGGTCACGCATTGTTCTTTCAAGCGTCCAGCGGCTGTTGTATATTTTTGCGGTGATCATATTTTTCGCAATAGAAAGACTTCTTTTAGGATCATCGGAAATACGGTACTGTTCACGGCGCAGGAGAACATTCCCGCAGGTTTCGCCCTCCGCTCTTGCCATAAATTTTCCAGAACGCGTAAAGAAAACCAGCTCACGATTTTCCGAAACGCATTTTCCCATAAGCGCAGGTGAAACTCCCGCCGCGCCGAACATCATTATGCGTTCAAGATTATGCAACGGAAAACGCGCTATTTCCTCGCGTTCTTCCCACACAACGACATTTTCTCCGTCAAGCGATAAATATCTGTCTGGAGAAGTTATATAAAGCGTATTAAGCAGATTTTTCATGTGCCGTCCTCCAATGCGCTTTTAAGATATTCCGAGGCTGACTGTACTTTTTCAAGCGACGGAAGACAAATGTTTTTTAGTGAACAGGCGTTGCATGATTTTGTGCGTTTTACTTTCGGAGTATACCCGCGTTCATATAACACGTGCATTTCCATAAGCATTTTTGTTGTTGTATTTCTAAGATTATCGTCAACAATAATTCGCTCGCGGCGGTGAGGTTCACCGTAAAATATAAACCCCTCATTTATCTCACAACACAGCATTTCTTCAAGACATAAAACCTGCGCGCACAACTGAACACGGTCGCAGTCGTCAAGCTTTGACTTACCGCGTTTATATTCAACAGGCGCGGCGCGGAATTTACCTTTAAGTTTCGGAATGTAAACCCCGTTTGTTTCATCACGGGTAAATTCCACAACGTCACATTCTCCGCTTATTCCATATTCCCGCGACATAATTTTCATTCCGCGTACGGTGATAACATCGCCGCGCTTTTCGCGAAATTCGGCATTATGAGCATTTTCATGCATAATTCTGCCGTCGGCTGTCCGAAAATTTTCTTCCCATTGTTCTTCAATATGTATCAAAGCCCATTGTCGGCGGCAGAACGCAAAATGCTGTATACCCGAAAGCTGTAAAAAATCGTCCTCGTTATACATCAGACAAGATCAATAATTTCCGGCTTCACGCCCGTGTCCTCAACAGTTATGTCATAATCATCAAAACGAACGGGCTGTTTTACTCCGTCTTTAAGCTTTATCTTCACAGAGCGGTGGATTTTAGCCGAACTTACTTTGGGCGTGCGGCAGTCGTGTTCCCACCAGTAAACTCTGCAAACCTCCATGCTTCCCTCAGGACGCGCGGAAGATGCGTCATTCTCAAAAAGCGTTGTGAGCGCTTCTTTAATCTTTTTCGCGTCATCTGCTGAAAATCCCGTTTTATCGGCAAGCTGGCAGTTGATACTGCCGTTTATTACATACAGCCCGAAAGCGACGCGGTGTTTTTCACCCATTGTATCTCTACCTTTTTTGTCTTCGCTTTCATTGTTGGTGCTTTTTGTGATTTTGGTTGTTATTATGTCAACGATATTTACACTAAAAGCAGGTTGAAATGTGACAGGTCCGCGGACACCTATAGACACGGAATTGTCTTTATCGCTGTCGCTTTCATCATTTTTTGCTTTTGATTTTAATGCAAAAACCTGACCAAAGCTGCGGACATCAATCCATTTTTCGCAAGCCATTCTCCTGAAATTATCTTCCAATTCCACTTTGGATTTATTGCCTTTTTCCTCCTTACTCTTTTTCTTGCTTTTAGCATTCATTGAATTATAGATCTCTTTAAGTAACGGTACACTGTCAACGCGTGCATGAATACTGTCAAATTTATCATCAGGCTTTCGATAATCATCAGACACAATTAAAATTTCTTCACCCATATCCTGAAGTCTGTTGCGTATCTTACGTTTGATGCAGACATCAGATATTTCACCATAACCACTATTCTCGCGCGGACGGTTTCCGTTAAGCGGATCGCCG
Source organism: uncultured Clostridia bacterium (assembly GCA_947625455.1). Lineage (GTDB taxonomy): Bacteria > Bacillota > Clostridia > Oscillospirales > Ruminococcaceae > CAG-115. The sequence goes on from CANQOJ010000072.1 coordinate 3,930, forward strand.
TTGGGGTTGGCGTTAGTTGCAGTTATAAGCACCGTGAAATCAATTTTATGTTCAAGCATTGTTTATTCCTCCTCAGTTTTCTTTGTTGACGGTTTATAAATTTCAGCCGAAAAGTGATGATATCCGAGCAGATAATTCGGACTTAAAGCGCTGTCGTTTTCATATTCAGAAATCGACATTTTGTCCATAATTTCACCTAACTTTTTGTCGTAATAAATTCCTGTATGTTTTCCACTATCAACTTTTTTGTCAAGATATGGACGAAGATTTCCCTCAATGATTTTCCATGTTGTCCACGGTCTTTGAGCAAACGCGCTCCAGTATCTGCGCGCATTTGTCACTCTGTCGCTTTCGCTTTTTTCATAAGTGTTCCTTTCGGCAGCGTCAGCAATTGCAAGCAGGCAGCCGTAAAGATAGCTGCGGTCGGTTTCGTTGGGATCGTAAGCCATAGTTATAACTCCTTTCTTTCGGTCAATGTTGTTTTTTCGTATCAAACCACAGGCGGTTTCCAAAACCTTGCGGTGATTTTTGGCTTTTTCGTCATAAGCAAGCGGATTTGAAGCCTTTTGGCATATCGCTCTTACAATATCTACAGGCAACTTTCGCCCTTGCGTAATGCATGGGAGCAGGCGGAGGATGAGGTCTCCGCATTTCTTTTTTTCGTTGCTTGTAAAACTGATTTTCCCATTTATTTCAGCAGCAAACGCATGGCAAATTATTGTATATGCACTGCGGCTTATAACCTTGTAAGAATGGCTTTTTCCGTCATATATCCGAAATCCCGTATCGTTATGCCATTTTAAAATATTTTGCAGAAAATCTGAAGATGAAACTTCTTGATACACTGAAACAGACATTCTTCCATTACTTGATGCTTCAAGTCCCAACATCATTACTTTTGAATTTGCCTTGAAATCATCTTTTATTCCGTATATCCTTTCTTCAAGATATTCGGCATAAGCTTTTCCTGTATCTATCGGAATTTCTTCGTCGAGAAATTCCATAGAAAAATCATCTTCCTCTTCATTACGTAATTCGTTTTTTGTAATTTTCTCAATTTCACGCTGCTGTTGCAAAATGCTTGTCCATACAACTAATGTAATTGAACCCAGCTCAATTCTTTGACGTCCAATCAGCCATTTTAAAGCGTTATGCATTTTTTGCGTGAAATCAATACTGACTGCGAACGCCTCAAATTTATCCGCAAATCTGCCTCTAAATGTAAAATTATATTTATCATTTGCGGAAATAATTTTACCATTTCCGGAAATTTTGGGGTGATTGTATGTAATCGGTAAAATTTTTCCCGTAGCATAACATAATCCCTCGCTGCCCTCCTGACTGCTAATGTGCTTTAAATGACATTCACGAAGTTCTTCATCTCTCCAAGTTTGTGACTCGTGGGAAAAATCTCTGTAATTGACAATGAAACGCACAAAATATTTTTCTATCTTTGAAGATTTAAATTGTCCGCCGCAAACGCGCAGCAAATCCTGATGAAGCGTTTCTTTTGACAGATACTTATAGACAGCCTCTATTGAGGGATGTGAATAATCGCTTTCACACCATTTTTTTAAATTCTGGATATATTGTTTGAATGCCTTTTCGTAAAACGGCTTCTTACCATCTTCATTCGGAGAATAATCTCCTGCTAAATATTTGAACTGATCCATAAATGGGTGAGGAGGAGGTTTTGTACCGGATCTCCCTGCGGATTCATCTGTTATCGGATAATATGTGACTGTGTCATCATTAAGTTCCTTGTTTTTATTATTTGAAACCAAAAATTTTGCATTAACAAAATCACCGTCTTCATTGACTGTTACTTCAATATCAGCATTTATTTTTGAATGATAGATAGGAGTTATACCCTCTTCCCCGTCAAACTCCCTACCGCACTGCGTTTCATAGACGCTGTAAAGTTCATTCTCCCAACTCATTCAATTTCCCTCCGAAAAATTCAGACAAATCATTCTCCGACAATCCCGAAAAGTTTCCAAGTTCTTTTCCAAAAGGTTTTATGGCTTGAGGCTTTACGTGGCGCTTTATTGTGCATTCTTTCGGCGGGATAAACTCAATAACCCCGTCTTTCATCACGGGATTCCAGAAACGCACCGTCAGAAATCCCTTGTCCTCGGGAAGCTCCGCCTCGTCCGCATATGTTATGCCGTGATACATAAGGCTGTACGGGATTTCTCCCGTGTTGTCGTAAAAGCCCTTTCCCTCGCCGAATTTACACGGCTCAACATATCCCTGACATTCGCGCGTACCGAGGAAAATGTCGCGCCGACCGCCGCGCTCTATCATTCGCCGTGCTATTGACAGATGCTTTCCCGCATTACGGTCACATTCAAGTTCAGGGCGGTTTAAGTTCCACTCAAAATGTGCCTTTACCTGGTAGCACACATCATCAAGATAGGTGTAATAAGCGAGGTCATTTGAACCGTCGTTATACTTTATCGGTCTTACTCCTCTGCGGACTGTCCTTATCTGATTTACCACGCGAACCTTGTCTATTACCCAAACTATCGTAGGCTTCCAGTATACGCTCTGAAGTATTCCTTTGAGCGCTTCATATGTCGGTATCATGTATGTACATCGCTCACCGCCGACCTTTGTCAAAATATCGGTAAACAGTGCCGACGCACTCGTTACCTCCAATTCAACGCCCCATTCTCCGCTGTTTTCCACAATATCACTCCTTTCAAATCAAAAGCAACTCCGGTTCGGACGGTTGGTCTGTTATCCCGAATTGCTTATTGTAATACCTTTCATCAAGCGCGTACGCTCCGCACTTAAGCTCGTAAATACCGCCTTTTTCGCTTATCTTATCAAAAAGCTGCGAATAGATATTTACGGTGTATTTCTGCGCTTGCCGAAGAAGTTTAGCCTGCTCGGCTGGCGTAATGTCCGAATTGAGAGCCGATATTATTTCCTTTGCCTTGCCGTCATACGGAACAATTATCCCCTCGGTCTCGTCCGATATGACCTTAAAATTTTTCCCAGCCGTTTTAAACGCCTGGGCGCAGTTCTTTATAGCATTGTTTTTCAACAAACTAAACCAATCATTGTTCACCGACAGGAAATTCAAAAGTGTTCCGTCAGGATCGTTTGTGCTGAAAAATAATTTCGTTGAATTTCTTCTGTACAGTTCGGAGAAATATGTTTCCATAGCTTCAACGCCGATAAGATCGTCATATTTCCCGCTTTGGAGCATTGATATTGAAATATCCTTTGCCTGGGATATTTCGGGCAGACCATTAAGTTTTTCGCCGTGAATATTAAGCAGACAGACAGGTCTTTCCCCGCCGAACTCTCCGCTTCTGTTACAGCGTCCTGCCGCCTGAGCGGTATTGTCCATGCCTGCAATTATTCTCACAACACAGCCGAACGAAATGTCAACTCCCGCTTCAATGAGTTGAGTAGTGACGCATATTTTTCCCGTCATATTTTCACGCAGAGCGTTTATAATTTCCCGCCTGTGCTGCGGACACATATTCGTGCTTAAATGTACGATTTCAGCGTCTGACATTTCCTTAAGCGCCTTAAATAATTCTCTCGCTTCGGTTTTTGTGTTTACTACAAGCAAAAGGCTTTCAAACTCTTTTTGCTTGTCGGCGCAAAATCCTGCAATTTCTTCTGTTGTATATCCCTCTGTGCGAAAAAGGTTTTCAATCTTAACTCTTTTGAAAATCTCGAAATCTTCCTTTGTATTGCCCGTTATATTCGGCGTGTTTTTATCGAGCATTATCGGAAATTCATCAAGCTTGTCAAACGGCGGTTGGGTGGCAGTGCAAAGGACGATTGTCGCGCCGCAGACAGATGACAAAAAATTTATCGCAAGGTCAAAAATATACACGCATTTAATCGGCAGCGACTGCACTTCGTCAATAATTATGACCGAATCCGCGAGCCTGTGCATACGTCTGACGTCGGTTGTTTTCCCCGAAAACAGAGCGTTCAGCAGCTGGACCATTGTCGTTGCAATAACAGGACTGTCCCATTTCTCACTGCGTAATTCGTATTCATGAAGCTCGTTTTCATGACTTTCTTTATTCTCGCTGTCATCATCAGCAATTTTTGACGCGTAATTTGAATGATGTTCAAGAAAGTTTTCCTCGCCCGCGATTTTGCGAAATTCCTCGGCGTTCTGCTCAAGTATCGACAAAAAAGGCGCGGTGTAAATAATGCGTTCTTTGCCGTGCCTTTCGCAATATTCAATGGCAAACCTGAGCGACGAAAGCGTTTTTCCGCCGCCCGTAGGAACAATAAGCTTTGTTATTCCGATTTGATTTTCAGCGGCAGTTTTACAGCGCTCGGAAATATTTTTTCTCCGCATTGAAATATTGTCCGAAAGCCCGTCAAATTTTCCGAGACGCTCGTTCATATGCTTTTCCATTGAAACAATTATCGCGCTGAAGTCATATTCGCGCTCGGTTTTTTCGTCGGACATAAAGTCAGCCGTATCAATTCTGTCCGCGTCAATAAGTATAGACTCTGCAATTCTTTCAAACATTCCCATATAAAAAGCATACGCCTGCTGTTGGCGTTTTTGCGGAATGTATTTTGTAATGCCGACAATTATTTTTTTGATATTTTCGTATTCTTTCGCGGCATTTGCGAGCATTTCATCTGTTATTTTAAGTTCGGGAAACAAGCTAAGATTGTTTAAAATTTCATCATAATTATCGGATTTTTCCGTAAGCCTTGAAAAGTTATCCGTACCCTCGCTGTCCACCCAGTCTTTAAGTCCGTGATGGGAAAGGATAACACGCCCGATAAATCTGCCGGCATAATTTAACGGTTTGTTGGTTTTGCTTTCAGTAATAGAGCGGATATATTTTGCGCCCGCAAAGCTGTGGTCAATTTCTCCGCGGCGGCAGGAATTATCCCCGTGAATATAATCGTTGAATTTGTTTATAAGCTTTCCTATATCGTGCAATAATCCCGAAATTTCGCAGATAGAACCAATGCCTATCTGACTGCCGAATTTTCGTGCAATTTCCGATACGTTTTTACAGTGTTCGGCTACCGTCTGTATGCCGTTATCCTTTGGGCGAATATGCGCGGCAAATTCCATATTAAACCTCTTTTATATTAAGCAGTTGTTATTTACAAATTCACAATTCCGACATTAAAAATGGTCTAAAATTTTTGCTCTATGAACATTATAGCATTTGAAATAAAAAAGTCAATAACATTTAAATAAAATTGGCAATTTTAACAAAAGATTATAGTGAAAATAACGGTTTTTAGAGGTAAGAGCTTTTAGAGGTAAGAGGTTAGAGGTAAGAAGTAAGAGTTCAGGTTAAGACGATATTTGCTGATTGTAACGTATAAAAGAAGAAAGAGGTAAAAACTTCAAATTCTTACCTCTTACTTCTAACCTCTAACCTCTAAAAGGGGGCGACTGTGAATCCTGTGAAAAAAATATGTAAAGTATTTCAGGTTAATTTTTCCTAGAAAAGTTTACATAAAATTTTCACAGGATTCACAGTCCAGAATTTGGAAGTTCTTTTAGAAGTAAGAGTTCAAGTCTAAAGGTTGTTTACCTTTTCAAACCTTGCCTTAGTTCAAACTCTAGCCTCTAGCCTCTTAAAATTCTAGCTTCTAGATGAAGAAATAAGAGGTCAGAGTTTGAACTCTAACCTCTTACTTCTAACCTCTAACCTCTAAATGTCTAACCTTGACAAAAAAGATTTTTATAAAGTGATACAGCTTTTCAGAAAGAATTAAAGGATTTTGGTTTGAAAACAATCTAAATCCTATCCGCCGTAAGGCGGATACATTTTACTGCTTACTTTCTACTGTACACTGTATACTGCAACCCCCAGCTATGCAAAGCATAGCTGGGGGTTGCATGGTGCGGGTGGTGGGATTTGAACCCACACGTCCTTGCGGACACTGGCACCTGAAGCCAGCTCGTCTGCCAGTTCCAACACACCCGCATATATAGTTTTCCATTGTTTTACTCGGCGAAACCGCTATCATAATAACCAAGGATTAAGCCACAATTTTAAAAGATTTCACTGAACACAAGAAATTATACCATAATAAAGCAATTTTGTCAAGTACTTTTTAGAAAATTGCTTATAAAACTGATTTTCATTTACCTCTGTGCCAAAATCCACTAAAATATGTATCCGGGATTTTTCATGCTTTCTCGACCTTTTGTTTTATGAACGGTGCTTGACAAAGCTTTCAATACATGGTATAATTTAAATGCATAAGTTTTGCTGTAAGGGATGTATAAGGAGTTGAGATGATGAAAAAAGTCGGGCTGAGGTTTTTGGCTTTAATTGCGGCGGCAGTTGTTCTTGCGGGTTGTGAGGAAAG
>CANQOJ010000073.1 GCA_947625455.1 uncultured Clostridia bacterium
ACGGACGGACGTTTCAGCGGCGCGTCAAGAGGTGCGGCAATAGGACATGTTTCACCCGAAGCCGCCGAGGGCGGACTTATAGCGTTTGTCGAGGACGGCGACAAGATACACATTGATATTCCTAACCGCTCTGTGACTTTGCTTGTTGACGACGCGACAATTGAGGAGCGCAAAAAGAAAGGCATTCTCCCGCCGAAAGAACTTGACGGCTATCTCAAGCGTTATGCACAGCTTGTTACTTCATCAAACACGGGAGCGGTTTTTAAGGACTAAGAAGTAAATTGACATAATCTTCCATAATTTGAGAGTGCAGAATTTTCTGCACTCTCAACTTGTTTAGGGTGCGGTTGTTTTCTTTGCAGTACAAACAATTTTTTCCTTTTCAATGCACGTTCAATTCCAACTCTTACCTCTCTCTAAAAAAATCTAGCCTCTAGATGCAAAAATGCTTGACATATCATTGAAAATGTGTTACAATTACTATATATATTTAGAATATTATATAATTGGGTGAAACTATATGAAAAAGAAATTTATTGCTGTCATAGCAGCGGTATCTCTGCTGTTGTGCGGTTGTTCCGAGACTGTCGGCAATAACGACAGTTCCGTTAATGTCGTTGATTTGGGCGTATCGTCAAGTTCTTCCAGTTCGTCGAGTTCGTCCGCTTCAACTAGTACATCAAGTTCATCAAGTTCAGCGAGTTCAAGTTCTTCAGCTTCGAGTTCATCAAGTTCAAGTTCGGAGAGTTCAAGTTCCTCAAGCTCGTTGAACTCGTCATCTTCATCAAGTTCCAAAAGCGTGCAAAGTATAACAAGCTTGATGGGTTCAATGGGTTCATCAACTTCAAATTCGTCAAGTTCTAGCGTAAAGACTTCAAGTTCTGCGAGTTCAAGCGTAAAGAGTTCAAGTTCAACAACATCAAGCACCAAAACTTCAAGTTCGTCAAGTTCAAGCACTAAAACTTCAAGTTCGTCAAGTTCAAGCACTAAAACTTCAAGTTCTTCAACATCAAGTACTAAATCTTCGAGTTCATCAACATCAAGCACCAAATCTTCAAGTTCACAAAGTTCAAGCATAAAGAGTTCAAGTTCATCAACATCAAGCACAAAAACTTCAAGTTCGTCAACATCAAGCACCAAAACTTCAAGTTCATCATCAAGCACCAAATCTTCAACTACATCAACTTCCACCCCAAAAAGTTCAGCAAGTTCATCAACCACATCAACCACAACAAGCACATCAAATAACGAGAAGCCGCCTGTTGTACCAAACAGCGATTATAAAGCCTTGAATTATGACGAGATAAAGGGCGTATGGATTTCATATCTTGAACTTAATTCCATGTCAAGCTCAACCGAAACTGCGTTCAGAAATTCAATAGGCGCGGTTTTTGACAACTGCGTTGATTTGGGAGTGAACACGGTTTTTGTTCACGCGCGTTCGCACGGTGATGCGTTTTACAGTTCCTCGCTGTTTCCGAGAACCAAGTATGTAGGCGGTAGTTACGATCCGCTTCAGATTGCGGTTGAGGAGGCGCACAAGCGGAAATTGTCCATACATGCATGGATAAATCCGCTGAGAGGCTGCGCTAAATCTGACGCTTCAAGGGAAAAAGGCTATAAGATAGGCGAGTTTATTGACGGCGGCACGCGCGCTGTTCTTGTAAACGGGTATTACTACTTAAATCCCGCTTATGACGAGGTGACAAAGCTTATTGCTGACGGGGTGACGGAGATAGTTTCAAATTATGACGTTGACGGCGTACATATTGACGACTATTTCTATCCCACAACAAACAGTTCATTTGACGCTGAAGCATTTAAGAACAGCGGTTATTCGTCGCTGTCAAAATTCAGATTAGCCAACTGCGACAAGCTTGTTTCGTCAATTTACAAGGCAATCAAGAATGTAAACAATACCGTGCTGTTCAGCGTCAGCCCACAGGGGAATGTTCAGAACAACTATTCATATATGTATGCGGACGTTAAAAAATGGTGTTCAGAGCCGGGGTATCTTGACATTATAATGCCGCAGGTATATTTCGGATTTAAACACAAAACACAGGCGTTTGAAAAGTGCTGTACGGAATGGAGCGCAATAGCGCTTAAGGGAAATGTAAAGCTTGTTATAGGAATTGCCGCGTCAAATATCGGTCAGGACGCGGGCGGTTATGCGGGTGCGGCAGGCTCTGAGGGCAGACTTGAATGGATAAATGACAAGGAAATTCTTGCCAGACAGTATCTGTTTTCAAGAGAACTCGAATGTTATTCGGGAGTTTGCCTGTATTCATATAACAGCCTCTTTAAACCAAACCTGAAATTCAAAGCGCAGGTTGACGCAGAAAAAACGGCATTACAAAACGCATTTGCAAAGAACGGTGATTTACAATGAAGAAAATATTGACAGCTATTTTTTCAACACTTCTCGCGGTAAGCATATTCGCAGGTACTGCTTTCGGTCAAACAAACGCAGAAATTGACAACACCCCAAATGAAAGTTCTCAAAGCGCAGAAACCGACAATGATACTGTGGCTTTGCCCGAAAGACCGGGAAGCATGATAAGCCTGCAGAACAATATGCGGGCGGTGTATATTACGCCCGAAAAGGATTTTACTGATGATGATTTAACCGATATATATGATGAAATTTTAGGTTACGGCATGAACGCGGTAATTATTGCCTCAACAACCGAAGAAAAGGATTTCTATAACCTTGACCTTGAATCAAGCGGAATTATTGAAAAAGCCGTTGAAGAAGCGCACAACGCAGGACTTACGGCTTACGTCACTCTTGACGTAAGTTCATTATTGAAACAGGTGATAGAACAGGGCGGGGGACTAAAAGAGGGATTTGCCGCCGCCGCTCACAAATTTGTGATGAAATATGCCTGCGAGGGCTTGATACTTACAAATTACTATACCAAAAGTTCGGCTGAAACCCTTTCGGAGTATCTTAGTTCGGGTTCGGGCATAGGATATGAAAAGTGGCTGTACGAAATAAACGAGTATATGTTCCGCACAGTCAGCGAAGCTATACATAAAACAAACAATGCTGTCGCAGCGGGCGTTCTTATAGAGGATATGTGGGCGAACAAAAGTCAGAACGAAGAGGGTTCTTCGACAAACGATACCGCAACCGCATTGTATGACGGCAACTGTGATACAAAAAAGTATATCGAAAGCGGACTTGCGGATTTTGTTCTCGTAAAGGCATACGGTTCAACAGAAAACGCAACGCTCAATTTTGAAAAAGTGGTTTCATGGTGGTACGACCTTGCTCAAAAGTCAAAAGCAAAGCTTTATGTATACCACTTGAACGAACGCATAGGCACGCACGCGGGCTGGAATGAGGACCAGCTTCTGCGCCAGCTTACGGTTATGGACGAGCATTTTGAAAACATAGGCGGAAGCGCGTTCAATTCTCTTTCGGCTCTAAGACAGAACCGCCTTAATTCAACAGAAACGCTGAAGAAATACTACAATAACCAGATAAACACAGACGCGCTTTTTGAGGATTTAGAGATGGTTACGCCCACACAGCTTAACTATGTGACGTACAATCCCACGGAGAAGTTTATGGGAACATTTGATGAAAACTTCGACGTGTACTTTGACGGCAACAAGATAACGCTTAACGAAGCGGGTAACTTCTATATTCAAAAAGAACTTGCCGTCGGCAAAAATACGTTTACAATCGAACATAAGGGCAAGAAAATTGTTTACAACATTGAGCGCAGAGTTGACGTATTGAAGTCAATTGAAAACACGGGCAACGTATCTGTTGAGGGCGGTACGCAGATTTCTCTTGTTGCGGTAGCGTACAGCGGTTCAAGCGTTTCCGCGTCAATTAACGGCAAGATTATACAATTAAAGGAAAAATCATCTTCCGAACAGGTGGATTCAAACGGAACATACTCGCAGTTTGTCGGGTATTACACGGTTGCCGACGGAATTATCGGACAGGAGCAAAATCTCGGAAAGATAAGCTTTTACGCTGTTTATAAGGGATATGACGAGTATATGACGGGAGGCAGCGTTACCATACTTGCAAAGCCCGAACCGCCGAAAGAGGACATAAAGGCTGAACTTCTGCCCGACCAGTCGGCTGTGGGAACGGGAGAGGTTGTGGGTACAATAGAGCCCGTGGTAAACAGCGATACGCTTGTTCAGTATGTAAAGATAGTGAATGACGGGTGTGAGATTTTTGATGCAAAGACAACGGGACGTATCCCGACGCCGCTGTTATATCGTCAGCCCGCGGGCACTCTTGACTATTTCAAGTCAAGAACAGACGGATATGTCATCACGGATTCGGGCAGGCGTTATGCCGAGGGAAATGTCCAAGTGTTTGAGGACACGGGTTTGGGCTATAACTCGCTTGTGGTAAAGGAAATAGGAAACAGCGGCGGGCGCAGCTTCATCTCGATTGCACTTGACTACAGAATAAGTTATAATATAACCACTTCGCAGACTTTCGTCAATTCTGCGGGCGGTCCGTACGGAGTTACAAAGTTTAATGCAGAGTACATTTATATAACATTCGACAATGTCACTTCAGTAACGGCTCTGCCCGACTTTAACGAATGTTCGCTGTTCAGTGACGGAATATGGGAGGTTGTAGAAGAAAACGGTATTCCTAAGTTCAGACTGAAATTAACGTTAAGACAAGCGGGGATTTACAGCGGTGCGGTTTCTAAGTATGACGAAAACGGCTTGCTGAACATAAGTTTCCCTGTTCCTACTCCGTCGCTTGCCGGCAAGACAATCGTTATTGATCCCGGTCACGGCTATACAAACGCGAATGTCTGGGATCCGGGAGCAATAGGCGGTGTTACGGAGCAGTCGATAAACCTTGCGATGTCGAAAAAGCTTGAAGCGAAGCTCACTGCGCTTGGGGCAAAGGTGGTTCGTCTGAATACGGAGAGCGCTGTTTTCCAGACGCTGTACCGACCGTATGAAGCGAGGAAGATAAACGCGGATATGTTCATCTCACTGCACTGCAACTCCAACACCGACACTTCACCGCACGGTACTGAAGCTTACTACTTCACGCCGTGGTCGGAACCGCTTGCGGAATCCATAACCGCAAACCTTAGTTCGTTCTTCGACAACTTGTATGCGGACGGAACCAAGAGCAACCGTTCCGAAAAATACGATTACTTCCAGGTAACGCTCCTGCCGAATTTCCCATCGGTGCTTGTTGAAATGGGATTTGTTTCAAATGAGCGCGAGTGCCTTGCGATGGCAAACAGCGATAATCAGGAGAAAATGGCTGATGCGATAGCGCAGGGAGTTGTGGATTATTACGCGAGGTGCGCGTATTAGAGGTAAGAGGTAAGAGGTAAGAATTTAATTCAACCGCACTTTTTCTGTTTAGAGTGCGGTTGTTTCTTTGCGGTTAAAGCCTTTTCCTTTTCAACGCACGCCTGATTCGGCGCGCTCCGGGGTGCAGCCACTCAAATTCGCTTCGCGAATTTGAGTGGCTGCACCCCGGAGCGAACGGACGTGGTTTTGGGGGAAAAGCGCGTTTGTTACCCGGCGGTACAAACAACTTTTCCTCTTCAAAGCATGTTCAATCCCAACTCTAACCTCTTACCTCTAATCTCTAACTTCTAAAAGAAGGAGAACCCGAAAGTTCTCCTTTTTTGTTATTCAATTACCGTTCTATATTCTTCGTCAGCTTCATCAGAATATGGAACAGCGTAATACCTTTTCCCAATCAGCGTCCTCAGCTTTCGAATATCCTCAATATCCCGTGAGCCGAACTCCTGATAACAAGTTTTCTCGCTGTTCTCGTTTAACTCATCATAAAAGTCAGTTACACAAACGTTAAAATCATCTAGCAGGTCCTCAAACGGCACTTGCGATATATCCTGCGGACTTGCCTCCTCTTCACCGTAACACTCGTTTTCCATTTCAAACGTCAAAGAAGTCACATACAACTCACAGCCAAGTTCGGGAAAATATTTAAGATAGATGTCATCTTCGATCTTTTTGTAGTTAGTGTACTTTTCAGGTTTGTAGTTTTGAAAGTTCTTCATTTCAAAAATCTCCTTTCGCGTTTCAGCGCCTAATCGCCCCAAAATCGCTTGAAAGCACCGCATTTACCTTAATCATTTCATCATCAGCGATTTCATCTGTCACATCACAGTCGTCGGCAAACGTTATCGAGAATGACAAACTCTTCTTTCCTAACCCCAGCTTTTCATTCTCGTAATGGTCAAACAACTCAACATCAGCGACCTTTGCGCTTGCTTTCTTAATCGCGTCCTCAATATCACCGCACAGCGTTTTCTTGTCGAGGATAACCGACAAATCGCGCTTTATCTTCGCAAATCCGTTGTCGGGAACATACTTTATTTCGGGTTCATACATCTTTTGAACAGCCAAATAGTCTATTTCCGCGATTATAATATTGAGGTCGTTTTTCTTGCCCTCGTCAATATTCAGTCCCTCTACCACTTCATATTTAAGCTTTCCGAGATGCCCTATGCTTGTACCGTTGCAGAAAATCTCAGCGGTTATTCCCGGGTGCAGGTAAGGTCTTTCGCCGCACTTATATGTGAACTGAAGATTGTTTGCCGCCGCAAAGCTTTCTACTGCTTCTTTCACGGTAAAGAAAGTTTCGTCCGCACCGTATGCGCCAAGACATAGGATTTTCCGCTCTTCGGGCGCTTCGGTTATCGGCAGTGATTTCGGCAAGTAAACATTCGCAAGCTCGAAAAATCTCCCGCGCGAACGGTCGTTCTTTACATTGTCGGCAATTACGTTTATCATGCACGGCGCCATAACCGTGCGCATTATCGAGAGATTGTCGGTTATCGGATTTAACAGCTCCGCGCACTTTCTTTCGGGCGCATTTTCGGGGAGCATTATCATATCAAGCTCGCGTTTTGAGTACATGGCAAGCGTCTGTATCTCGTAAAATCCCATAGCGCAGAAGTATTTCTTTGCCGAAAGTTCCTTGTTCTGAAGATAATTTAAGCCGCCGCCCGTGACCTTTGCGCTGTCAAGAAATGTCGGCACAACATGACTGTAACCGTACTCGCGGATAACTTCTTCTGCTATATCCTGGTAGTTTTCAATATCACCTCTCCAGCGCGGAACAGTTATTTTCAGCGTATCGCCGTTTTCGTCAACGCCAAACTGAAGCGATTTCAGAATACCCGCAATCGTGTCCTCAGGCACGTCAATGCCGAGAACGGAGTTGATTTTGCTTACCGTAACGTCAAACTTCACGTTTTCCTTGCTTTCTCCCGCGTCAGCGTCATAGCTTGACGAGCTGATTTCGGCAACGCCCATTGTCTGAACAAGGTTTAAAGCCCTCGCCATTCCGCGCTCAACGCCGTATTCGTCAACGCCTTTCTCAAATCTTGCCGCCGCGTCAGTGTGCAGCCCTAAAAAGCGCGAGGTTTTTCTTACGTTATCTCTGCGGAATTTCGCTGATTCAAGCAGAATTTCATTCGTTGTCGGTTCAATTTCCGAGTTAAGACCGCCCATAATTCCCGCAAGACCTACGCCCTTTGCCTTGTCGCAGATAAGCAGATTGTCGGCAGTTAAAACGCGCTCCTTTTCGTCAAGCGTAGTTATCTTCTCGCCGTCCTTTGCTCTGCGCACAACAATTGACTTCCCGTCAAGCGTGTCCAAATCATACGCGTGCATAGGCTGTCCGATTTCAAGGAGAACATAGTTTGTAATGTCAACAATAGCGTCAATTGCACCAAATCCGCATACCGAAAGCCTGCGCTTCATCCACTGCGGGCTTTCAAAATGCTTTACATTATAAATATAATGTCCGAGATAGCGCGGGCAGAGGTCTTTGTCAATAACCTCAACGGAAATGTCGGGGTGAGTTTTATCCGTGCAGTTATAGCTGTAGTCGGGTTCTTTAAGCGGTTTTTTCAGAAACGCCGCAACTTCTCTAGCTATGCCCAGAACAGACTGACAGTCAGGTCTGTTCGCTGTTATCGAAATATCGAACAGATAATCGTCAAGTTCAAGATATTTCACAATATCCTCTCCTACGGGCGCGTCATCGGGAAGAATTAAAATCCCGTTTACATCTGCGCCTTTTATCCAGTTATCGTCAATTCCGAGTTCACCGCCCGAACAAAGCATGCCGTAGCTTATCATATCTTTCATCTTGCGGGGCTGTATTTCAAGACCGCCCGGCAGTTTAGCGCCGACAAGCGCCGCAGGCACTTTCGCGCCTTTAAACACATTGTCCGCGCCCGTTAAAATAAGGTTGTCCTCGCCTTGTTTACCGCAGTTTACGTGGCAGATATAGAGGTGAGTACCCTCGTACTTTTCAATTGACGTAACCTCGCCGACATAGATTTTCTCGATATCTTTGCCCAGATAAACGGTTTCTTCAACCTCAAATCCCGAACCGAACAGCTTTTCAACAAGTTCATCTGTTGTAACGTCTATGTCAACGTATTCTTTCAGCCAGCTTTTTAAAATCTTCATTATAATTCCCCCTTACGCCTTGAATTGTTCCAAGAAATCCTGTTCGTTTTTAAACAGAACGCCCATGTTTGAAATGCCGTATTTCAGCATAGTAATGCGCTCAATTCCTATTCCGAACGCAAGACCTGAGTAAATCTCGCTGTCAATACCGCAGTTTTCGAGGACTTTCTTGTTTACAACTCCGCCGCCCAGAACTTCAATCCAGCCTGTTCCTTTGCACAGTGAACAGCCTTTTCCTCCGCACTCAAAGCACGAAACGTCAACTTCGACAGACGGTTCCGTAAACGGGAAATATGACGGTCTGAGGCGGGTTTTTGTGCCGCTTCCGAAAATCTCCTGCACAAATTTGTCGAGCATTCCCTGCAAATCGCACAGCGTAATGCCCTTGTCAACGACAAGCCCCTCCATTTGCGAGAACATAGGCGAGTGCGTCGCGTCGCTGTCAGAGCGGAAAACTTTTCCGGGAACAAGAACCTTTATCGGCGGTTTGTGCGTGTCCATTGTGCGGATTTGCCCCGGAGAAGTGTGTGTCCTCAAAAGCAGTTCTTCCGTGAGATAGAACGTGTCCTGCATATCGCGCGAGGGGTGGTCTTTCAGCACGTTGAGACGCGTGAAGTTGTGGTCGTCGTCCTCAATTTCGGGGCCTTCATATACTTCAAACCCCATTCCCGCAAAAACGTCTATCATCTGATGTTTAATCAGCGTTATCGGGTGAAGATTTCCGGGCTTGCGCTTAAGCGCGGGCATAGTAACGTCAACTGCCTCAAGTTCATAGCGCGCTTTAAGTTCAAATTCCTTGACCTGCGCCTGTTTTTGCGCGTACAATTCCTGCGCCCATACTCTCACATCATTTACGGCTTTGCCGAAACTCGGCTTTTCTTCGGGCGGGACGTTTTTCATTTCTTTCATAAGTCCCTGTATAACTCCCTGTTTGCCGAGATAATTCTGCCAAAATTCGGACAAAGACGCGCCGTCTTTGACTTCTTCGATTTTGGCTTTTACTTGTTCTTTGATTTCGCTGAAATCTTTCATTTTTGTACTCCTTAACTGAAATTTGAAATAAAAATCCCGACCTGCAACAACGCAAGTCGGGACGAAAATCTATTCCGCGGTACCACCCGTATTCGAAGTCCTGCAACTCCGCACTTTAAACGCCTTATCGTCGGCAAACGTTCCGCTTACTTTCTCGCGGACGGCTCCAACGCTGAAATTCACGGACAGCATATTGTATGCGCTCTCAGCCCATGGCGCACGCTCTCTGTACATTTACAGCATATCCGTTACTTACACGTTTTCACAGCCTTAAAAGCATTATACCATATTCATCAAAATTTGTCAAGAACTTTTTGCGCTTTTATCATATGTATAAAGTTAAGTCCAGATATAAATATTTACGGTATAATGTGGCTCAACAGCTTAAATTATACGTTGTTTAAAAAGTTTTTCAAAAAAATTGAAAAAAGTGCTTGACTTTTTTGTTAAGATGTGCTATAATGTTAAAGTCATTGAGAGTTAACGCTGGTGTAGCTCAGCCGGTAGAGCAGCTGATTTGTAATCAGCAGGTCGGGGGTTCGAATCCGTCCACCAGCTCCACGCATTTTTACCTTGAAATTCCCTTATGGAATTTCAATTTTGTTGGCGCAAAACCGTAAAAATGCGCACTTTCCGAGAAGTAAGTGTTTGGCAGAAATTCTTACCTCTTACATCTTACTTCTTACATCTAAACGGGCGCGTTCCCGAGGGG
>CANQOJ010000074.1 GCA_947625455.1 uncultured Clostridia bacterium
ATAATCGGCGACGCGCTGGCTGAAACAACAGGTCTTTACGCGCTGGTTATCGCTCTTCTCCTTATGTACGCTAACCCCCTGCTCGGCAACCTTATCAAGTAATGCCACAAGGGATAAAAGCATCATACAGGGAGGAGGAAAGCTAAATGCTGAATATACTCGGCGCGGCGTCGCAGGAAACCTTGTCGCTTGTTTCTATCGACACGGGAACAATAGTGTTTACGCTGATAAACACACTTATAATCTTCCTCATCTTCAGGATATTCCTTTATAAACCCGTCTGCAAAATTCTCGAAAAGAGAAAACAGCTTGCGGCGGCGGAGATAGACGACGCGAAAAAGGCGAAAGCTGAAGCCGAAGAGGCACAGCGTGAGTATGAATCGCGCCTTGCCGACGCTAAAAGCGAGGCGGAGGCGATTGTAAAAACCGCGACACTGCGTGCGCAGAAGCGTGAAGAGCAAATTCTTTCGGAGGCAAACCAGAAAGCCGCCGATATCCGCGCCAAGGCGGAGGAGAGCATTGAGCGCGACAAACAGCGCGCACTGAATGAAGTCAAGGACGAAATCTCCGAGATGGTAGTAATGGCTGCGCAGAAAGTCGTTGAAAAGGAAATTTCCGCTAAGGACAACGAAGAACTTATCTCAAAGTTCCTCGAAGAAGTCGGCACGGGAAAGTGATTGAGGTGCTGATATGAACGATAAAGCTGAAAAGGTCTACGGCGAGGCGTTTTTTAGCCTTTGCTCGGAGGAAGCTCCCGACAGACTTTCGGATACACTGGGCGAGCTTTCGGCGCTTTCGGGAATTTTTTCGGAAAACCCCGAATTTATAAAGCTTATGGGTACTCCAACGGTTTCTGTGGAGGAAAAGCTTTCGCTGTGCAGTGATATTATCAAAAAGGGAAACATATCGGAACTTACGGGAAACCTTATCTGCCTGCTTGTTGAAAAGAACAGAATGGGCTGTTTTCCGGGGATCGAAAAAACGTTTCGCAGTCTTTACAACGACAAGTTTAAACTAGCGGAGATAACCGTTACAACAAGCGCTCCGCTTTCCGACAATCTCAGAAAGAAAATCACTGAAAAGATGTCTGAGGTCATAGGAAAGAAAGTCACTTTGAGAGAAAAGGTTGACGAAAGGCTTATAGGCGGCGTGGTTATAGACTATGAAAGCCGCCGATATGACGGCAGCGTCAAGTCGAGACTTGACGCGCTCAGAGGAGAACTAAGCTCGGTTATCTGATGTTTCTTCCTCTTAAAATCTAACAGGAAAGGGATGTATATAATGGATTTACGCCCCGATGAAATAACCGGTCTGATTAAAGACCGCATAAAGAACTACACTTCCAAAATACAGCTCGGCGACGTTGGTACGGTCGTTACTGTCGGTGACGGTATAGTGCGTATACACGGACTTGAACAGTGCATGTTAAACGAGCTTCTGGAGTTTGAGAACGGCGTTCAGTGTATGGCGCTCAACCTCGAACAGGAATTTGTAGGCGCGGTTATGTTGGGCTCGGACGCGGGCATTAAAGAGGGCGACACCGTAAAGCGCACGGGAGGAATAGTTTCCGTACCCGTCGGCGAGGAACTTCTCGGACGTGTCGTAAACTCCCTCGGTCAGCCTATTGACGGCAAGGGCAGTATTCTTGCAAAGGAAACGAGACCTATTGAAAAAATCGCTTCGGGCATTATCACAAGAGAACCCGTAAATGTTCCTCTTCAAACGGGAATAAAGGCTATCGACAGCATGATACCCATAGGCAGAGGTCAGCGTGAACTTATCATAGGCGACAGACAGACGGGAAAGACCGCTATCGCTATTGATACCATTATCAACCAAAAGGGCAAGGACGTTATCTGCATTTACGTTGCTATCGGACAGAAGAACTCGACTGTTGCAAACGTTGTGGATACGCTCCAGACAAACGGCGCTATGGATTACACGATTGTTGTTTCGTCCACCGCGTCAGAACTTGCACCGCTTCAGTATATCGCGCCGTATGCGGGATGCGCTATGGGCGAATACTTTATGGAAAAGGGAAAAGACGTACTTATCGTATACGACGATTTGTCAAAGCATGCGGTGGCTTACCGTGCGTTGTCGCTATTGCTTAAAAGACCGCCGGGACGTGAGGCATATCCGGGTGATGTATTCTACCTGCACTCAAGACTTCTTGAGAGAGCGGCACGTCTTAACAGCGAGTACGGCGGAGGTTCTCTTACGGCATTGCCGATAATTGAAACCCAGGCAGGCGACGTTTCGGCATATATCCCGACAAACGTAATTTCCATTACGGACGGTCAGATATTCCTTGAAACAGAGTTGTTCAACTCCGGCGTTCGTCCTGCGGTAAACCCCGGTATCTCGGTATCCCGTGTAGGAGGAAACGCGCAGATAAAGGCGATGAAAAAGGTTGCGGGTACATTGAAACTCGATTACTCGCAGTACCGTGAATTGCAGTCATTCTCGCAGTTCGGTTCTGATCTCGATCAGGATACGAAAAACCGTCTTGCAAAGGGCGAGCGTATAGTTGAAGTATTGAAGCAGGACCAGAACTCTCCGCTTGAAGTTGAAGAACAGGTCGTTATCATCTACGCGGTTGTAAACAACTTCCTTGCTTCTATACCGCTTCAGAAGATAAAGCAGTATCAGAAAGACCTGCTTGACCATATTAAATCGACAAAGCCGGAAATTCTTACGGATATTCGCGATACAAAGGTCATTTCTCCCGAAAACGAAACGGCATTGAAAGAAATTCTTTCAAGCTTTGCCGCTTCTTACGAATGATTTAAAGGAGTGCTATTTATGAAACAGGCTTCTTTTGTATTAAGCATAGTAGCAACGGTAATTTCAGTGGTTGCGGGACTTGCGGTTGCGTGGCTGTACCTTGAAAAAAGGGTAAAGTATATCACCACAAACGATAATGTATGATGTTTATTACTTTTAGGGGGTGATATTATAGCAAGCGGAAATATGAAAGCCATAAAGCGCCGTATAAAGTCAGTCGGCTCTACAAAGCAGATTACAAAGGCTATGCAGCTTGTGGCTTCGAGCAAACTCCGCAAGGCAAAGGTAAGAGCGGAGCAGGCGCGCCCGTATTTTAACGAACTTTACAGGACAATGTGCGAAATTGCTTCGGGCAAAAACATTCAGACCGTTTTTACCGAAAAACGTGAAGTAAAGCACAAATTGTTTATAGTAGTAGCGGGCGACAGAGGTCTTGCGGGCGGATATAATTCAAACGTGCTGAAAATGGCGGCGGCGGCTCACAAGGACGACGCTGAAAAGCCGAAAATAATCGCCATAGGAAGAAAAGCTGTTGAGTATTTCGCAAAGCGCGGGTACGATATGGCGGCGTCATATGCGAATATTGCGGAGAATATAAAGCCGAATACCGCGCAGGATATAGCGAATATTGCCGTAAATATGTTTACAAGCGGCGAGGTTGACGAGGTGGACGTGTTCTACACCATGTTCGTATCGTCAATGTCACAGCAGCCGCAGAGTATGTCGGTGCTTCCTATGTCCACAACCGAGCTTGAGGATACTGTAGAGATGGATTACGATCCGTCGCCTGAGGCGGTGTTCAACAGAATTGTTCCGAGATTTACCGCGTCGCTTATACAGTGCGCAGTTGTCGAGAGTTATGCGTCAGAACAGGGCGCAAGACGCACGGCAATGGAAAACGCAACCGACAACGCGGACGCAATGACCGAGAGTCTGTCCTTGCTTTATAACCGTGCGCGTCAGGCAAGCATTACGACGGAGATAATCGACATTGTTTCGGGTGCGTCGGCACAAGGATAATAGTTCGGTGTTTAAACCGTTCTTAATTTACAAAAAGCATAGATTGCTTTAAACCTCTAACTCTTAACAGGAGGAAATTTTAAAAGATGACAAAACAGAACATAGGCACAATCGCACAAGTCATCGGCGCTGTTTTAGACATAAGATTTGCGCCGGACAGCCTGCCGAATTTGCTGAATGCGATAGAGATTGACAATCACGGGAAGAGACTGGTTGTCGAAGTCGCTCAGCATATCGGCGATGATGTTGTGCGCTGCATAGCAATGGGCAGTACAGACGGTCTTGTCAGAGGAATGGAAGCTGTCGATACGGGAGCGTCAATAAAAGTTCCTGTAGGCGAGCAGACGCTCGGACGCATCTTCAACCTTTTGGGCGAAGCCGTTGACAACAAGCCCGAGCCTCAGACAGAAGAGCGCTGGGAAATACACAGACCTGCTCCTACGTTTGAAGAACAGGGCGCGTCAAAAGAGGTACTTGAAACGGGCATAAAGGTAATCGACCTTATCGCGCCGTACCTCAGAGGCGGTAAAATCGGTCTTTTCGGCGGTGCGGGCGTTGGTAAAACGGTTCTTATTCAGGAACTTATCAACAACGTTGCAAAACAGCACGGCGGTATCTCCGTATTTACGGGAGTAGGCGAGCGTACCCGTGAGGGCAACGACCTCTACCGCGAGATGACGGAGAGCGGAGTTATCAACAAGACCGCGCTTGTTTACGGTCAGATGAACGAGCCGCCGGGAGCAAGAATGAGAGTTGCGCTTTCGGGACTTACAATGGCGGAGTATTTCCGCGACAGAATGGGACAGGACGTTCTTCTGTTCATAGATAACATTTTCCGTTTCACACAGGCAGGTTCTGAAGTTTCGGCATTGCTCGGACGTATGCCGAGCGCCGTTGGTTATCAGCCTACGCTTGCAACGGAAATGGGCGCGCTCCAGGAAAGAATTACATCAACGAAAAAAGGCTCAATCACGTCAGTTCAGGCGGTTTACGTTCCTGCGGACGACCTTACGGATCCTGCGCCTGCAACGACATTCGCACACCTTGACGCAACGACGGTTTTGTCGCGTGATATAGCGTCAATGGGTATCTATCCTGCGGTTGATCCGCTTGAAAGTTCTTCGAGAATACTTGCGCCCGATGTTGTCGGACAGGAGCATTATCAGGTTGCGCGTGACGTCCAGGCTATACTTCAGCGTTACAACGAATTGCAGGATATTATTGCCATACTCGGTATGGACGAACTTAATGACGAGGATAAGCTGACGGTTTCAAGAGCGAGAAAAATCCAGCGTTTCCTTTCTCAGCCGTTCTCTGTTGCAGAGCAGTTTACGGGCTACGAGGGCAAGTATGTTCCGCTTAAGGAAACGATACGCGGCTTTAAGGAGATAATCGAGGGCAAGCATGACGATTTGCCTGAGAGCGCATTCTTGTTTGTCGGAACGATTGACGAGGCTGTCGAAAAAGCAAAGAAAGAAGCCTGATGAAAGGACGGTGCTTTGATGACGCCATTTAAACTGCAAATAATAACGCCCGAAAAAACATTTTTTGACGGCGAGGTTGAGCAGGTTATCGCCCGTACAACTGTCGGCGACGTCGGAATACTTAAAGGTCACGAGCCGTACTGCGCTGCGCTCGGCGTTGGGCAGATGCGCGTTATGGTGAACGGAGAGTTCCGCAGAGCGGCAACTTCGGGCGGGATAATAAAGGTTCTTAAGGACAGAACAACGATACTTGTCCAGACCTGCGAGTGGGCGGAGGACATTGACGTAACCCGCGCCAACGCAGCAAAGGAAGCAGCAGAAGCGCGAAAGAAGTCCGCTGCTGACGACAAAGAACTTGCGCTCGCGGAGGCTAAACTTCAAAGAGCGCTCAACCGTATCGACACGGCAAGCTTTATAAAGTAATTCTAAAAGGGGGAACAACTTCCCCCTTTAGATTTTATTAAACAACAGGAGCGGGTTTTGGAGGAAAAGAAGTTTGCTGCCGTTATATTCCCGTTGTTGATTTAATGGCAACTAGCTGTATAAAGCCTGTTGAAAAGGAGACGAAATGGGGTATTTGCACATATACTGCGGTGACGGCAAGGGAAAAACCACCGCCGCGCTTGGTCTTGCATTGAGGGCGGCAGGCGCTGACAAAGTTGTCCATATTATTCAGCTTATGAAAGGCGGGGAAACGTCAGAGCTAAATTCCCTGCGGTTGATTAAGAACATAACGACAGCGCGCTGCGACAGGGCATACTGCTTCTTTAACTCAATGACTGACACTGACAAAGCCGAGATAACCGCCTGCCACAATAAACTTATCGCCGAGGGATTTTCGCTAGTAAAGGAAAACAAGGCTGATATGCTAATAATTGACGAGTTTTGTTCGGCATATAATTTCGGCTTGCTTGACAGAAAGACAGCGGAGGAATTTCTGCTTAACCGCAGTTACCCCGCCGAGATTGTCATAACAGGCAGAAACCCCGCAGAAATTTTCGTGAACTCCGCTGATTATGTAAGCGAAATTGCCTGCGTCAAGCACCCGTACACTAAAAATATCTCTGCAAGAAAGGGAATTGAGTATTAAACGATAAAGAGGAGATTGTTTATAATCTCCTCTCAGACCGTAGAAAAACAACGCAGTAGTTGCGCAGGCAAACAATGGTCTGGTATATAAAGTTGAAGTCAAACCAACTCCAAACAGGAGGAGTTGCCCAACCTCAAAGCAACAACCGCGCTTCTTCCTCCAAACCACGTCCGGGCGCTCCGGGGTGCAGCCACGGCTTTGGCGAAGCGGAGAAGTTGTCCGAATAGGCGAAACGTGCTTCCCGCTTCGCCAAAGCCACGCGCTGCGCGCGTCAAATTCGCTTCGCGAATTTGAGTGGCTGCACCCCCCGGAGCGAGCCGGAACGAACGCGCTTTGATAAGGCAAGGAATTGAGTACTAAAAAAGAGGAGATTTAAAACCTCCTCTTTTTCTTTGTTATGCTGTCTGCGTATCAGAATACGTCTGCTGTATCCCAACAAATGCCTGCTTCAATTCGTCAAACCTTGACTTGTATTCGGAAAATTCCGTTGAATTTATACTGTCGTTATAGTAATACGCACTGCTCACATCATTGTAAAGATCAACGCAGTCATTCATGAAGTCGCTTATATCTTTATTCAGCTGTTCGTTGTAAAACTCAAAGCTCCTGTAATAGTCATATGCATTGTTGTACTCTGCTGCAATATCATCAAGAAGCGCGTCAATCTCGTCATCGCTCACGCTGTCCGCTTCGCTTATCATCTCGTCTATTGCGTCAGCCAGCGCGCTTCCTGCTTCACCCGCATTCTGATTTGCAATAGCATCGCGTATGGTTTCAAGATAGTCGATAAACTCTTCTTTAAACGCTTCATCAGGTTCATTACCGTTAATATACGGCGTAATGTCAATAACGTCAGACGGCGCGGAAAGCGCGGAATCATCGTCCCTTGCCGTTACATCAAGATTAAACTCGTAATCTCCAAGTTTGTCGGATTTAAGCCCAAACGCCGACTTGCAGGTATCGCCGTCTATTGATGAACTAAACGTCAGCTTAAGTCCTGCCAGAATTTCGGCAGAATTAGCAGGCAGCCCGCTTTCTTCCGCAAAATCTTCGGGCAAATTAACCTTTACTTCATAAGAACCCGTGCAAACGTCCTTGTTGCCGAACTTTTCGGTTTTAACGTCCTTGTAGTCAACGGTTAAACCGCAGCTTTGCTTTTTGTCATTTGACTTAACGCTGTACTTAATCGTCATTGTGCCTGTTCCCGCGCTTTCAGTGGTGTTCTTTAAGGAAATCGACTGCGTAAGTTTGGAAGTGCGTTCGGGTTCGCTGTAATCAAGCTGTACCGCGCTGTCATTGCCGTTCTCCGCAAATGAAACCGCCAGCATATCCTTTTTGTCGTAAGTCAGTTCATAAGACTTTCCGAGAATATCTCCGCTGTTGTTTATAACGGTTGTGATTTTAAGCGCCGTTTTTTCGGGAACATCAGTGTCAGCAAATGCGTCAAGAATTTTCTCCTCGTATTCATCTTCGGTTATATCCACGCCGCATTTGTTCAGATAATCAACTATCTCGCTCTTGAAGTACACGTCCCCCGCCAGCTTTTCAGCAATATCCGTTATCATCTTTTCAATCATATCGCTGTCAAATTCTGCGGTAAGCACCTTGCCCGAAACCGACACGCCCGCAACGGAAAGTTCGCCGTTTTCCATTTCAATCTCGGAGGACTTGTAGTTTTCGATATACAACTCCACGATTTCGTTTAAAAAGCGCTCGATTTCCTTTGCGTCAAGTTCCAAGCCCTCGGTATTTGCCGTTTCAACCGCGCCTGCGGCTAAATCAAGTTCATCTCCCATATTCACCATGATTGCCTTGTCTGTCGCAAACGGGAATACGATATACGCCTCGCCCTTATCGTTTTCAAGCACCTTTATGTCAACTTTCAGCTTGTCAGCTTCAGCGCTTGCCGTAAACGCCGCCGAATTTTCGCCTGCCGTAAGTCCAAAGGTGAACTTCGATTTATTTATGTAGTCAAGTATCTCGTCAAGCTGACTTTCAGAAATGTAAAATTCATCAAGAATTTCGCTTTTCGCCGTACCCGTAAGTTCAGCTTTCATGCTTGCAGTAAGAACAACGGAATTTTTGCCGTAAACGTCCTTAAACGCTTTTGAAAACGTCTCGAAAAACGCCGTCAAGCCGTTTGACGAACTGTCTGACACACCCATAAAGTCATTAGCATTAACCGTACTAAGCTGATTATAAACTGTATAAAACAACTCGGAAGAGGTTTTAACGCCGCTTGAGATAAGACCCGCGTCAATCTTTTCGGCAGCTTGTTTTAGCGAATTGCCCTCAACCATAGCCGCATAGTTAGCCTTGCCCATAAAGGTGCTTAAAACCGTTGCCTTATTCGTAAAGTAGAATATCCCGCCGCCAAGAAGCGCCAGCACAAGCACCGCTATTACAGCAATAATAACGGCAGGTTTCTTGCTCTTTTTCTTGACAACAGCCGCTTCAGCGGAATTTGAAACAACATTCGCCGTTTGCGGAGTTGTTGTTCCCGAAAATGTCGGCGCAATCGTTGCTGCCGCAGCATAAGACGAAGCACGATGTTCGTCAGACACAGGTCTGGGAACAGAACTGAACGCAGGCTGTTCAGTTTCAAATCCTCCGAAAACCTCGGAAACAGAAGCGGGAGTTTTGTTTACGGTAGCGGGTTCATTCTTTTCAAGGCTGACGGTTTGAACATTGTCAGCCGTATTTTCAGCCGAAACGGGCGCACCGCAAGCCGAACAAAACTTCATATCTCCCAGGAGTTCAGTTCCGCATTTAGCGCAGAACTTTTTTGAAATTACAGGTTCACCGCACGAAACGCAGAACTTTGCGCCGTCGGGAATTTCACTGTTACATTTAGTGCAAAACATAAATTTTCCTTTCATAATATCGGCAGTAAGACAGCTATTGCCTTATACTGTACCGCATAATACTATTATAGCTTATTTAAACGGTATCGTCAATGATTTTTCAAACAAATATCTCCCGCGTTTTTGCGCTTTTTTGTACAAAAGAACAAATTCACACTTCCGGTAGCGGTAAAAATGTAAAATATTGTCGGATTGACTTTAAATTAACAGAGCGTAACCCGCTATAAAGGGTTACGCTCTGATAAATTCAAAACAATCTAAATATTATCCGCGCAGCGGATACCTTAACTGTATACTGTCCACTTTCCACTGTATACTGCTTGTCAGCCTACGTACTTATTATTGCCCATCTTAAGGACATAAACATCTACGTAGCACGCTCCCCACTTGCACGAATCGGCATAGCTTCCCATGAATACGTCAACCGTCACTCTGCCGTCAAGCAAGCCTAAGCCCGTATCAGCCGCGATTGCATAGCCATATACACGGCTGCCGTCCTGTGCGACAATGTAAAGTTCACTGCCGTAGGGAATAACGTTGGGATTGACTGCAACCGTACCAACTACCGCATAACGTCCGCTTGCGGTGCGTGCGCCAGGTCTTGCAGAATATGCCGTAGCCTTTCCCGATACAACCTTTACATAGTCCTCCGGAAGTCCGTTTACAAGCTTTACCTTGTCGGGATCGCTAAGCTTTGCATACGGCACCTGAAGCGAAGTACCGCGCCCTATTACC
>CANQOJ010000075.1 GCA_947625455.1 uncultured Clostridia bacterium
GCTTAACACGGGATCGGGCATTCAAGCCGACAGAAGAATAAGAATAAACGGTTCGGTTTTGTGCAGTGAACTTAATGATGTGGAAATACCGTACTCGCAGGACTGGCAGACGGTTTCTCCGAAAACCGACGCGGGTGAACTTATATACATTCACCTAAAGGCAGGCAAAAACGTTATCTCGTTTGAAGCAATAAGCGGCGAAGCGGGAACGGCGCTGAAAACGCTGGGCAGGCTTATTTACGATATGCAGTGCGGTACTGACGACGGCAGTATAAGCAGGAAATTTGCGGACTACGGGCAGGAATTGCTTGAAGCTAAGGACGAACTTGAAAGCACGGCAGGCGGGAAAATTGACGACCACGAGATTGAAGTCCTTATAAATCTGCTGAAGAAATACGACAAATCCGCTCCCGAAAACTTTGACGACCTTTCAAAGTGCCTTAATTCCGCAAGCGCATGGGTTGAAAACAACGAAAAGCGTTCGGTGGAAATGGACTATTTTGAACTTAAAACAGTTCACGAGGAGTTTCGCAGTATCTCGCGCGATTTCTTCAAACAGCTTTCATTCGGATTTCAGAGGTTCTGGGGTTCGTTTTTCGGCGACTATAGCGCAAATTCGGAGAACAACGACAGCCTTGCCCTCAGCATTGTTTCAAACGAAGAGAACACTAAGATTATAAACAATCTGACAGGAAATTATGAAGAAGAAATAAGCGTTTCGGTAAATTCACAAAGTCTCCTTGAACTTGCGCTTTCGGGAAATGCGCCTGATGTGGCGCTGTTTGTCAGCAAGGAAGAAGTTTACGAACTTGCGTCAAGAGGACTTCTGACCGACTTGTCGGTGTTTATAGGATATGACGAGGTTTCAGTGCGAAGTCCTGCGGGAGTTTCAAAGCTTTACGAATATGACGGCAAGGTTTACGGAATACCGCTTACAAACAGCTTTCCTATGATGTTTTACAGGAGCGATATTCTTGAAAAACTTGGACTTAGCGTGCCGAGAACATGGGACGAACTGGAAGATGTGCTGCCCGTGCTTAATGAAAACGGGCTTACGGCAGGACTGGGCACGCCGTCCGATTTCTCTTCGGACAATATGCTTCTGACCATGCTGTGCCAGAATGGTACGTCATTATCCGATTTTGCAGGCATAAAGCCGACATTTTCACGGTATGCGAATTTTTATACAAAGTATTCCTGCCCGTGCGAATATGACGCGCTGAGGCTGTTTAAAACGGGGAAAATGCCCATAGTGATAGCGGATTACTCCGAATTTTACGCAAAACTTTCGGACGCGGGAGAAATACGCGGGCTTTGGAATATAACGCGTGTTCCGGGTACGGTGATTGACGACAATTCGGATACAGTAAATGCCAACCGCAGCGTGAACGCCGATACGTACGGCGCGGTAATTTTTGCGGGAAGCAAGAATGCTTCAAAAGCGTGGGAGTTTATTTCATGGTTTACGCAGGCTGAAGTTCAGACAAAGTTTGGGGTTATGAAAGAAGCTCTGTCGGACGAAATTTACGCTTCTGCTGACCTAAACGTTATCTCAGCGTTAAGGCAGTCGGACTACAGAAGAATTGCCCAGCAGGCGTCAAGTGTAAACGGAATACAGACGCTTCCAAACGGATTTAAGCGCGGAATTTACAGCGCGTTTGCTGAAACGATTGACGGCAAATGTTCTGCTGATGAAGCGATAGAGAAATACGCGAAATCGGTGAATACCCGCAACAAAAATTAACGGAAAGGGAGAAAACAATGCCCGTAAAGCATAAAAAAGGTCAGACTTTGGGAACGCTTATAAGGAAAAATATGGGAGCATATGTTCTCGCTCTGCCGTTTCTGATATTGTTTACGGTGTTCATAGTAATACCGCTTATAGTAACGGTCTTGCTGTCGTTTTTCAGCTATGACCTTAACGGCGGTTTTGAATTTTCGGGCATTGAAAACTTTCAGTCGCTGTTTTCAATGGGCGGTGAGTTTTCGGGCGCGTTTTTAAATTCACTGCTTATTTTCCTGACAGTCGGCTTGGGCGGTTTTGTATTATGCTTTGCGGCGGCATGGGGGATTGAGTTTTTAAACAGGAAGTTTGCGGATATACTTACTGTGCTGCTGTTTACGGTATCGCTGGCAGGCACGGCAGTTTCAGCGGTATGGCTTTCGGGAGGACTTCGGTCTCCGCTTAACTCGCTTTTACTGGGCATAGGTCTTTCGGACGTGCAGGCCGACTTTCTTGCTGATGAAAGATACGCGCTTTTGTGCGTCATTCTTTCGGGTTTGTGGTCGTCATTCGGACTTGGGTTTCTGGCTTTGCGCGCGGGCTTTAGAAAAATTGACAGAGAAAAAGCCGATTCGGCAAAGCTTGAGGGCGTGAAAAATCCGCTGTGGATTTTGTATTATGCGGAGATACCACAGCTTTACCCGCAGATTTTGTTTGCCTCGGCGGTACAGATTTCATATGCATTTACAAACAGCGAAATTCTCCGCATTCTTTCTGGCACGTCAACAGAGGATTTCAAGGCGGGCGGGATATTGACCTGCATTTTCGGAAGCAGTGCTGAACTAAACACGGGCGCAGTCTGCGCCGCAAACTTTATTTTGATTGCAGTTATGACGGCAATTTATGCAGTTGTCCGATTTGTTATCGGTAAACTTTCAAAAAGCGTATAAATTCAGATTGCAGAAAAGTTCAAACCGCAGACAAACTCTGCTGTAGGTGCATAACGAGTATTCAAAATAAATTTTCGAGGAGGAGGGGATAATTTGGATATAAAAAAGAAACGTTTGATTTTTCGCTGTGTTAAAATAGCGGTAATTGTTCTGGTTTCGGTGATGATGATAGGAATGCTGGCGCCGATTTATTTTGTGATAATACGTTCTTTTTCTCCTGCGGAGGAACTGTTTCCGCTTAAAGTTTTCCCCTCAAAGCTTTCCGTGAGCAATTTTGCGGACTTATTTGTGGGCACGGGCGCGCTTGGGATACCGTATTCGAGGAATTTGTTCTCCTCGCTTATTATCACTTTAGCGACTGTTATACTTCAAATTCCGATAATCTGCGCGGCGGCTTATGTCTTATCGAAAGTCAAAGCGCCGGGAATAAGAACGTTCAACAAAATCATAGAGTGGACTTTAATATTATCGCCTCTTACGCTTTATGCGCCGCAATATCTGCTTATGCTGAAAATCGGGATTTCGGACAGCTTATTCGCGATGATACTGCCGTTTATAGTTTCGCCTATTGCGGTTTATCTTGTACGTCAGTATATGAACTTAATTCCCGACGAAATAGTTTACAGCGCAAGAATTGACGGCGCGTCGCATTTCAGAATAGTTTTCGGCATAATAATGCCTATGGCAAAGCCCGCGCTTTGTGCAATTGCGATAATGACGACAGGATTTATGTGGAGTTTTTCGGGAGAGCTTTTTGTCAGCAGCGGTGATATAAAGCCGCTTGGCGCGTTTATGCCGATATTTGCGTCTGATGACGGGACAGTCGGGGTACTTTGTGCATTATGCGCGGTAATTATCGTGCCGGTTATAATACTCTCAATCGTATTCAGAAAAGAAATAGCGCAGACAGCGTCATTTGCGGGATTAAAGGAAACGGAGAAGTAATGAAAACAGTAGAAGCGTTTACTGACGGGGCTTGCAGCGGAAATCCCGGTCCGGGAGGATTTGGGGTAATTCTGCGGTGCGAGGGCAGGGAGCGTGAAATAAGCGGAGGAGAGGCGCATACCACAAACAACCGTATGGAGTTGATGGGCGTTATAACCGCGCTTGAAACGCTTAAATACCCGTGCAAGGTCAAAATCACAACCGACAGCAAGTATGTTGTTGACGGGATAACAAAGGGTTGGGCGAAAGGTTGGAAAAAGCGCGGCTGGAAAAAGAGCGACGGGAAACCTGCGCTTAATCCCGATTTATGGGAAAGGCTGCTTAATCTGCTTGAAATTCATGACGCGGAGTTTTTCTGGATAAAAGGGCATGCGGGACACCCCGAAAACGAGAGATGTGATAGACTCGCAGTTGAACAAAGAGA
Source organism: uncultured Clostridia bacterium (assembly GCA_947625455.1). GTDB lineage: Bacteria > Bacillota > Clostridia > Oscillospirales > Ruminococcaceae > CAG-115. Next base: position 4,043 of record CANQOJ010000075.1, read on the forward strand.
TAAATTTAAGTAATATTATGCAGAAAATTAACTATCAGTATAAACTTGACGAACTTATAAACTCGCTTTCAAACACGCCGAAACTGCTTTTGCACAGCTGTTGTGCGCCGTGTTCAAGCTACTGCCTTGAATATCTGGCGAAATATTTCTCAATAACCGTTTTATATTACAACCCGAATATTTCCCCGAAAGAGGAGTTTGACAAGCGCGCCGAGGAGCAAAAAAAGCTTATTGCACAGCTTGAAGTCAAAAATCCCGTATCTCTTGTCGTTGACGAATATGACGCACAGCAATTTTACACCGCCGTAAAAGGCTTGGAGCATATAAAAGAGGGCGGGGAGAGATGTTTTGCCTGTTATAGGCTTAGGCTTGAAAGAGCGGCAAAATATGCCGAGGAGTATAATTTCGATTTTTATTGCACTACGTTATCTGTCAGTCCATATAAAAACGCTCAGAAAATAAACGAAATAGGTAATGAACTGTCGGAAATTTATAAAGTAAAATTTCTTCCGAGCGATTTTAAGAAAAAGGGCGGCTATCAGCGTTCTATCGAACTTTCACGCGAATATGGTCTATACAGGCAGGACTATTGCGGGTGCGTTTTTTCAAAACAGGAGAGATTGAAAGAGGAGATTTAGCATGAATTCTAAAATTGAACAGCTTGTAAACAATGTTGAAAAGGTAATTATCGGCAAGCGTGATGTTATTGTAAAGATAGTGTGCGCAATGCTTGCGGGAGGACATGTTCTTATTGAGGACGTGCCGGGAGTGGGAAAAACACTGCTTGCGCAGACGCTTGCAAAGTCGGTTTCGGGAAGTTTCGGAAGAATACAGTTTACGCCCGACCTTATGCCGTCGGACGTTGTGGGATATACAATGATTGACAGGGACGGAAATTCCGAATACCGCGCGGGCGCGGCTATGTGCAACTTTTTACTTGCGGACGAGATAAACCGTACATCACCGAAAGTTCAGTCGGCGCTGCTTGAAGCAATGGAGGAACTTCAAATCTCTGTTGACGGCGTAACTCACAAACTGCCCGAACCGTTTATGACGCTTGCAACGCAGAACCCCATTGAAACCTACGGCACATATCATCTCCCCGAAGCACAGCTTGACCGCTTTTTAATGCGCCTTTCAATCGGTTATCCCGACCGTTCGGCGGAAAAGAGTATGCTTGAAAAAATGCCGCAGAGTATAGAAATATCGCCCGTTATGACGCTTGACGAGGTTATTGAACTCAGAAATGCGGCAAACAGCATACAAGTTTCCGATCAGGTAAAAACCTATATTCTGGCAATAGTAGCCGCTACCAGAAACTGTCAGGAGATAAAACTTGGCGCGTCTCCCCGCGCGACAATCGCACTTTACCGCGCTGCGCAATCAATGGCGCTTATAAACAGCAGAGATTATGCAACGCCCGACGATGTAAAATACACCGCATCTGCCGTCCTTTCGCACAGGATAATACTTGCCGCAGGACAAAGCGCGTTTTTAAACTCTGAGGAAGTTGTGAACAAGATACTTGATGAGACAATTATACCGGTTTAGAGGATAGATGTTAAGAGGTTAGAGGCTTGACGGCAGTATACAGTTGCGGATAATATTAGATTGTTTTGAAATTATTATAGCACATTTTGTTCTATTTGTCAATAGAACATTTTGTTCTTCCTTATAATAAAATTATAAATTTTAGTGGGGAAGAAAATATGAAGTACAGATTTAAGTTAATGCGTGAAAGCGAACTCTTAACACAAAAGCAAGTTGCAGACCGTTTGTTTTGCAGTCAAAGGACATATTGTTACTATGAAACGGAGGAACATGATATTCCTACGCAAATGCTTATCCGTCTTGCAGACCTTTACAATGTTTCGGTGGACTATCTTTTGTGCAGGACCGACAACCCGAATATAAACAAATAAAAGCCCGATAATCCAAAAGCCAAAGACCGTATTTAAGGCAATTGATTTTATTTAAAGTAAAGAGCGTAAATCACCTACGGGTGGTTTACGCTCTAATAGTTTCAAAACAATCTAATAACGTTCACGAAGTGAACACCATAACTGTATACAGCGTTATCCGACGAAGGAGGATAATGCGTACACTGTCAACTGTATACTGCGTTCAGCCCTTGGGTTTTCCGCAGCTCTTGCAGAAATTCGCTGTTCCTGCGTTTACAGAACCGCATGAACAAGTCCATGTGTCGTTAGCGGAAACAGTGGGTTGAGGTACGGGCTGAACAGGCTGTACGGGTTGGGCAGGCTGTGCGGGCTGTGCAGGTCTTGCAGGTTGTGCGGGCTGAGACGCTGTGTTCTGCTGTCCTGAGAACATATTGCGGATAAAATCGGGTGTTCCGGAATATGCGCTGTCGGGAAGCTGAGGCAATCCCTCTGCACGGCGGTTTGCGCTGTCAATTCCCTTTTCAACATTTCCGCAATGTTCGATAAGAAACGCCCAGAATGCAGTCTGCGCAATTGTTGACATAAAGTTTGACAAAAATGTAGTGAACGAAGCCGCTCTTACAGTGTAAACAATCGTAAGCACAAGCCCTACAATAAGGTTTACTATCATCACAACATAAAAAATTCTTCTCCAGCGTGTTTTCATAACAAATCCTCCTGTTAATAATTTGGTCCATATAATCCTAATTCTTATTTTAGCACATTCTTTATATTTTGTCAACATATAAAGCGCGAAATTCGTTGACATTTTGTAAAATATGTGTTACAATATAAAGTGAACTATTCAGACTGTCGATAAAGCCCCATCTGCGTCGTCAGCATTATTGCAACAGCCACAAAGGCTAGTTGCAATGGCGCTTCAGCGTTGAGCGCCCCGCGCTCAATGCGAGCATCTGGGACTTTCTCGACAGCCTGAGATTGAACTTTTTATTAGGTATTGTAATTCAGACAACGGGCGGTGAGGAAAATGGTCTGCGAGCGCTGTGGGAGGGCTTTTGACGAAACACGGCAGGACTACTGCAAATACTGCAGGACTGTCCACAATGCAAACGGAAAAGCTATACGCGATTTAAAGGGCATGCTGTGCTATCTTACGGGGAAATTCGGTGCGGAAATGCTTCTCGACAGGAAACGCGCTGACGCGCTGTTTGCCGACTTTTTCCCGAAAGAGGAAGCGCTTAGAAAGCAGTTTTTTGTCGCGCTTTACGACGGCTGTGCGCAAAAGCTGTACAGCGTAAGGGAAAAGCCGTTTGAAGTAAGATGCGCGGCGGCGACAAAGCTTGTTAAGTCGCTTCGTGATGAAATAGGGATAAAAGGCAGGACAGCGGCGGAGATTGTTGAAGCGGTCGGCTGTGCGGCAGGCTGTGAGATTTCATTCAAAAAGAGCGAAGCTTTGCCCGCGTCAGAAACCGAAAGCAGAAAAAATGTCACTGACGCCGCGGAGCAATACTCTTTAGGACGGCATTTCGACAGACTGCGCGACTATGAAAAGGCGCTTTACTGGTTTGAATCGTCAGCTTTGCAGGATTTCGGCGAGGCTGAATGTTATATGGGGCTTTACCGCCTTGAGGGGCGCGGAGGAATACTCAATATTGAGCAGGCGCGGGAATGGTTTGTGAGAGCAGCGGAAAACGGTGTTGCGCAGGCGGAATACTATGTTGGATATTTTTACGCGGAGGGCATAGCCTGCGAGCCTGACGAGGACAAAGCCTACGAATTTTTCCTGAAGTCAGCTAAGGGCGGGTGCGAAGAAGCGATAGAGATGATTGCGCTGTGCTATGAAAACGGCGTTCATGTAAAACAAAACAAGGACGCCGCGAAAAAATGGCGCAAACATGAACTTTCTCACGAGGCATATTTTGAAGAGCCTGCCGCGGAAGTGCCGAAAGCGGAAACCGACGACGGTGAAGCGCTGTATCAGAGCGCGAGGAGATGTCTTGCGGAAAAGGACTACGAGGGCGCGGCGCTGTTCTACAAGCGCGCCGCAGAGTTAGGTCATATACGGGCGCAGTGTTCTTACGGAAAATGCCTGTACACGGGAAACGGCGTTGCAAAAGATCCCGCAGAGGCTTTCCGCTATTTCAAGATGGCGGCTGACGGCAACTCAAACATAGCGCGTTACAATTTAGGCGTTATGTACCTTAAGGGAGTTTATGTGCCGAAAGATGTTGACAAGGCGCGGGAATATTTCTCGATTGCGGCGGCTAACGGTCATGAAGAAGCGGCGAAGATACTCAAAAAGCTGAAATGAACGGATTTTGAAAATGCTGTTCATTTAACTGCATACTATAAACAGATTTCTGATAACAACAATTAAATTTACGGAGGATAAACAATGAAAGCAGCGGTTATTTTAACAAAATGCAAGAACAGCCACGGACTTTTCGGCATTCGTGCCGAACAGCGCGAGGACGAGGCTTGGTATGCAACATGGGCGTTTAAGGTTTCCGAACACACGGCTTCCCGCGAGAAATTCGGAGATACCGAAATTTCGGGCAGCGTCTATGTTACGACAGACTATCCGTCCTGCCCGTACTGCGGCGCAAAGGGATTTTTCCAGTGCAGTGAGTGCGGGAAAACAACCTGTTGGAACGGCGAAAATGAAACGGTCTGCGAATGGTGCGGAAATGCGGCTGAAACCTCAGCGGAGGAGAACTTTGAAAGCCTTTCGGGCGGCGGGTTCTGATGAACGCGGTAATATTCGACCTTGACGGGACGCTTTGGGACAGTTCTGAGGAAGTTACCGAGTCATGGAATGTCGTTACGGCAAAATATTCCGTCTGCGAAATCCGCCGTCTGACTGTCAATGATATGCACGGCTTTATGGGAAAACCCATGGACGAGATAGCAAGGCTCATGATGCCGAATGTTGAGGAAAGTTTAAGAAACAAAATCATGCTTGAATGTATGGATTTTGAGCTTGAATATCTGTCAGTTCATAAGCCTAGGTTTTATCCGCGGCTTTTGGAAACGCTTGAAGAACTGCATGAAAAATACGCGCTTATTATTGTCAGCAACTGTCAGGACGGGTATATTCAGCTTTTTCTCAATCAGCTGAACAAAGACCTTTTCTGCGACTTTGAAAGCTTTGGCAGGACAGGGCTTTCAAAGGGCGGGAATATTCGGCTTGTTATCAAGCGAAACAACATTGAAAATGCCGTATATTTAGGAGATACACAGGGCGACCTTGACGCGGCGGACGAAGCGGAGATACCGTTTATTCATGCGGGATACGGTTTCGGAATGACGAACAGGAAAACCATGGCAATATCGGAATTTTGCGAATTGCCGAAAATATGTAAAGAAATATTTAATGATTAAACAGGTGGTGCTGAAATGCTGAAAATCGGAGACAAAGTCCCGCTTGAACTCGGCGGGTATGCTGAAATTACTGACATACTGGGTTCAGGCGGTCAGGGAACAGTTTACCGCGCGGAATATTCGGGCAAGGAATACGCGCTGAAAATATACTTTCCAAACAAGCTGAAAAGTCCTGATATTTTCCGCGAAAACCTGCGCTCTCTTACAGAGGACAAAAACTCCGACAGCGCGTTTCTTATGCCTCTTATGCTGACGGACAGCATTGACGGAAGCTTCGGGTTTCTTATGGACCTTATCCCCGAAGATTACAAGCCGTTTTCGGATATACTTAACGCGCGCGTAAAACTTCAAGGGCTGTATTCCGTGGTGAACTCTGCGATACGGATAACGTCGGCATTCCGCACGCTTCACAACAGCGGAAAAAGCTATCAGGACATAAATGACGGCGGTTTTTTCATTCGCCCTGCTGACGGCAGTGTTCTTATCTGCGACTGCGACAACATTGCGCCATATGGCGAACATCTCGGAATTGCGGGAAAACCGGGTTATATGGTGCCCGAAATCGTAAGAGGCGAAAAAGCGCCCGACA
>CANQOJ010000076.1 GCA_947625455.1 uncultured Clostridia bacterium
ACAGGCTGGTAAATTCGGGTTACAACAAGCCCGCGCTGATAACTTCTGCAATAGGCGCGGTAATTCTGTTCGTTATCTGCGGTTATTTTACGGTTTTCGGCGCAAATTCAAACATTGTAAAAAAGCTGACTTACGCCAAAGACGCGGAAGAAATCTTTATGGAGGTTTACGAAAGCTATACGGCAGGTAATGTCGGCGGTGAAAATAACGCAGAGTATTTTTCAAGCGAAAAGCTTTTCGGCACAAGTCTTGTTTCGCAGAATGGTTTTGGGGTGTTCACTGACGGCACGTTCACATATACGGTGTCGGAGAACAAGATAATCCCCCACAGCGGGCTTGACGTAAACCGTACAGCAGGAAACGACATTCTTCCGCCCGAAAACACGAAGTTTGTTGATTTTATACAGGGCGAAGATTATGTTGCGGCGGTGTTTACGGGGACGGAATGCGGGTTTGTTAAACTGCAAAAGGGCGAAATTGTGTTTACGGCAATACAGGACGGCAGTCTTTGCGATTACTCGGTAAATGACGGCGAAATCAGCTTCGGCTCTGTCTACACTCCGCATTATACCCACAACTTCAACGCCTCGGACATAAACGAGTACTGCCCGCGCCTCGGCAAAAACGAGAAAACTCCCGTTACTGCGGAGAATATTGCGCTGGGCAATTCAAGCGGCTGTTCATTCGCGGTATGGGGGAAATATTCGCTTGCTGACGGCAGCGTCATTTCGGCTAAAGCGGCGATAGGAAACCCCGTTTACGCGGGCGCTGACGGAATTTGCGCATTGAACTTTAGGGATAAGGAAGAAAACGAGTTTGGCAGGATAATCAAGTTAGCTGACGAAATAACGTCAGTTAAAACCGACAAAATAACGCTCGGCGCGTCAGGAAACGGCGTTTCGGCATTTCTGACGGGAAATCAGATAATCGTGCTTGACGAAAATTTGGAGGAAAAATGCATTCTGCAAAATTTCGCGCAGACGCCGAGCGGAATGAAGTTTGAGGATAAAGTATTGCTGCTTAACGGCGGGGACGGGATTTTCTCCGCGGTAAACTGCGCTGATGCAGCAAATCCCGCGCTTCTGGAAACGCAAAAGGAAAACGGCGTTGTTATCGGGGATAAGGCGGTTTTGTTCAATGTTGACGACAAGATTGAAGCAAGGCTTATGACGCTTGAAAACGGCGAGGCAAAACAGACGGCAGTGTATGAAAAACAGCTTGCTGCCGAGGAAATGCCGACTGTTGAACTCGGAAATGCGGAGCAAATGGCGATAAACGGCGAAAATTGCGCGTTTTCATACAGATATTTCGACGGGGTTTCGGTTGTTTCGGTGTGCGCGGTTTTCGGAAATGAAACTTCAGAGCTTACGTTATATGACGACAGGACGGGATATTCAGCCGTTTTCGCCTTTGAAAACAAGCTTATTGCGGTAAGTTCAAAGGGTGCTGAAACTGTTTTTGAATAAAGGGCTTGACAGACGCGGTCATTTTTTGTATAATGGAAGAAGTGGTTTTTTTGAATGAAAAAAAACGGGCGCTGATAATCAAAATCAGTAAAATAGCGGCAATCGTCCTTGCGGCGGCGCTTATTCTGGGTACTGTCGCGCAGTCGTTTTTATATTGAGGACGTGTCTAAATGGGATTATTTTACAACAATAACGTTACAGGACCGGGCGTTTCCAAAAATGCGCCGAAGAAAAATCCTTTTCTGCGCTTCTGGGAACTTTTCGCAAACAAGTTCTGGGATTTCTTCAAGATAAACCTCATATATTTTCTGTTTTGTATTCCGATTGTGACCATAGGTCCTGCGACGGCGGCAATGACTTCTCTTATGCGGAACATCTATCTTGAACGCCCGCAGTTCGTTTTCTATGATTTCAAACAGGAATTTAAGAAAAACTTTAAGCAAGGGCTTGCGGTAGGGATTCTTGACATTCTGGTTACGGCGGTTTTCGTGTTCTCGTTTTTGCTGTTCATATCGCTTGAAGAACCTACGGATATGGACTCGATAATGTTTTCGGTGTCTGCGGCGGCAACGGTATTGTTTATGATAATGAATTTCTACATATATCCGCAGATTGCCGCGCTTGACCTTAAACTTCTGGATATTTTCAGAAACGCGCTGGTGCTTTCGTTTTTGAACATAGGCCCGGGGCTTATTGTGCTGGTGTTTTTCGCGGGATATATATTTCTTGCCGTAAATTTTCCTGTTTTCGTTTTGCCGTTATTGCCGTTTTTACCGCTCGCATGGCTTGGGTTTTTGTCGGTATTTTGCTGTTATCCCGCTATACAAAAGCACATAATCATACCATATTACAAACTTACGGGCGGGAAAAATCCCGAAATACCCGATTATGCCGAGGAAGCAATCTTTGAGGACAAAGGCGGCAGCGAAGAAGCCGTTGACCTTAATGTCAAAGGCAAATCCCCCGCGTCAAAAAAATCGGGCGGAAAAATCATAAAGTAAAATATTCGGTATTTCCGAAATAAATAAACAGGCTGTCAGGAAAAACATGAATGCCTGCTGACAACGCAGAATAAGTGTTTATCGGCAGTCTGATAAAATTCACTTAAAAAGGAATGATTTATTATGCCATCAAGCGTAATCGTCGGTACTCAATGGGGCGACGAGGGAAAAGGAAAAATCATTGACATCATGGCAAAGGAGGCTGACCTTGTTGTACGCTCTAGCGGCGGCAACAACGCGGGGCATACGGTAGTACACGGAAACGAAGTGTACAAACTGCACCTGCTGCCGTCGGGGATACTGTATCCGGATACGATATGCCTTGTGGGAAGCGGAGTTGTGGTTGATCCGAAGGTTTTGCTGGAAGAAATTTCCGCTATGAAAGCGCGCGGCGTTTCCTGCGACAACCTCAGAATTGACGCAAGAGCGGATATAATCATGCCGTGGCATATAGCGCTTGACAAGCTTGAAGAAGAATACAAGCAAAAGCAGACGCACGAAAACGTCGGCACGACAGGCAGAGGCATAGGTCCCGCATACACCGACAAAGCGCGCAGAATTGCCATAAGAATGTACGATTTGTGCCACCCCGAACTTTTGAAGAAGCTGATTAAGAACACGGGTGAATTTGAAAACCTTATGATTGAGAAACTCTACGGCGGGACAGCATTTGACCTTGACGCTGTTTACGAGGAGTATAAGGCATACGGCGAGAAGCTGGCGAAATACATGGCTGACGGCTCGGTTATTGCGTTTGAAGCATACAAGGCGGGAAAGAAAGTGCTGTTTGAGGGTGCACAGGCGACGTTGCTTGACATTGACTTCGGTACATACCCGTTTGTCACTTCTTCTCACCCTATCGCGGGCGGCGCGTGCATAGGCACGGGCGTTGGTCCTAAGATGATAGATGAAGTAATAGGCGTTGGAAAGAGTTATACAACGCGCGTTGGAAACGGCCCTTTCCCTACCGAACTCAACAACGAACTCGGAGAACTTATCAGAAACCGCGGAGGAGAGTTCGGCACAACTACGGGCAGACCGAGAAGAACAGGCTGGTTTGACGCGGTAATTATGCGTCATGCGGTCAGAGTAAACGGGCTGACGGCGCTGGCTATAAACAAATTCGATACGCTTAGCGGGATAGGAAATCTAAAAGTCTGCACCGCATACAAAAAGTCCGACGGCACTGTTTTAAAGGATTTCCCCGTGACGCTTGAGGAACTTGCCGACTGCACGCCCGTTTACGAGGAATTTGAGGGGTACGAGGGCGAACTTTCGGACTGCAAAAAGTTTGAGGAACTGCCCGAAAAATGCCGTGCATATATCACAAAGCTCGAAGAACTCTGCGGCTGTCCTATAAAGATAATAGGCGTAGGCGCGGGCTGTGACCAGGTTATATTCCGCTGATGAAACTGTTATTTATAGGAGACGTTGTCGGCGAGGCGGGCTGTAACGCGCTTTTAAAAGGACTTGCGGACATAAAGCGCGAATGTAAAGCCGATTTCACAATTGTAAACGGAGAGAACAGCTCGGAAAATAACGGCATAAGCGCACATTCCGCACAGGAAATACTCCAGAGCGGCGCGGACGTTATCACCACGGGAAATCATGCGTTCAGAAGAAAATCCATTCTCGAAGAATACGAGCATAACGAGCGTATTCTGCGCCCCGCAAACTACGGCGAAAACGTTGCGGGGAGAGGATACTGCGAGATTGACTGCGGGGCATATTCGATAGCGGTGATAAATCTTGTGGGAACGGCATTTATGCAGGCTGTTGACAATCCGTTCAAATGCATAGACGAACTGCTTAAATGCATACAATCTAAGATAATCATACTTGATTTCCATGCCGAAGCAACAAGCGAGAAGTCGGCTATGAGCTGGTATCTGGCGGGAAAGGTTACTGCTGTTATCGGCACTCACACGCACGTCCAAACTGCGGACGAGCGCATAATAAACGGCACGGGGTGCATTACGGACGTAGGAATGACAGGACCGATAAACTCGGTTTTGGGCGTGAGGAAAGATATTATTATCAGAAAGTTCACTGATTACGCGGCGCACACCCACGTTTTCGCAAACGGTGAATGCTGTATAAGCGGCGCGTGCCTTGATATTGACATTAAAACGGGAAAATGTCTTTCTATCGAACGTATTTACAAGGCGGTAGAATAATATCGGTATAATATTATCAACGGTATAAAAATCAAATCTCAGACCGACAACGCGTCGGGGATTTATTGACAGGTTGATATTGTGCAAAAAATTTTTTAGCGCATTATATTATTAACAACAGAAAAAGAATTTCAGGAGGGTAAAAAAATGGAAGTGGTTAAGGTTTCTTCTCACTCTGTACCGAAATCGGTTGCAGGGGCAATTGCGGCGGTAATCCGCGAGAACAGCGAAGTCGAGGTACAGGCTGTAGGCGCGGGCGCTGCTAACCAGGCGGTTAAGTCAATAGCTATCGCGAGAAGCTATATGGCGCTTGTAGGGGTTGATCTTATCTGTATCCCCGCGTTCACAACGGTTGAAATCGACGGTGAAGAGCGCACGGCGATTAGATTTATTGTCGAGCCGCGCTAATAATGGCGAAAATTCTGCTGATAACTACGGGCGGGACGATAGCCTGCCCGAATACAGACAAGGCGAGAACGCCCGAAAATGCACAAAGCGCGTTTCTTGAATGTATTTCGGACATAAAATGCGCGGTGGACATAATCGAGCCTTTTTGCCTTGACAGCACGAATATTACGCCCGGTCATATTCTTCAGATTGCGAAAATAATACGCGAAAGCTGCGGTAATTACGACGGTTTTGTGATAACTCACGGGACCGATACGCTGGCATACACCGCCGCAGTTTTGTCGTGCCTTGTTGAAAACAGCAGAAAGCCCATAGTTCTTACGGGCAGCATGAAACCGTTTTCTGCGGACAACTCGGACGCGCCGAATAATCTAAGAAACGCGTTTTTGTTCGCATTGAACAAAAATGCGCACGGAGTTTCGGTTGTTTTCGGGCGGTTTGCATATGACGCCACGCACGTTTCAAAGATACACACAACGGCAATAAATGCGTTTGAAAGCGTGAATTTTCCTCCTTTGGCTTCGTTTGAACGGGAAAGAATCGTTTTTACCGAGCCGAAAGCCGAATACAGCGGTAATGTAAGATTTCATGAAAGGCTTGACGAGAGAGTTGAGGTATTTTTCCTCGTGCCGAAAACCTTGCCGCCTGTGATACGGCAGGATACAAGAGCGGTTATTATCCTCGGCTTCGGCACGGGAGGACTGCCCGAATATCTGAACGGTTTTTTCAGCGACATTATTTCGCGCGGGATATATGTTATAATGTCAACTCAGGTGCTGCGCGGCGGGAGCAATCTTTCGCTGTATGAAGTCGGGAGCAGGATAACGAGATTGCCCGTCATTGACGCGGGGAAAATGACCGTTGAGTACACGCTTGCGAAAGCAATGGTTTCGCTTTCGGAAGCCGACAGTTTTGAACAGTTCAAAATGCTGTTTTTGAGTTAATTTCAGACGAAAGGGCGCTTAGAGTATGAAATGCGTTTCAGTTGAACAGCTTAATAACGCCGCAGAATTTCCCGAAGAACTTATCCGCGAGGGAGAAAGGCTATATGCCGAACAGCTTGAAGCGGCGGCGGAGAACATATTTTCTAACCGCGATACGCGCCCTGTCGTTTTGCTTTCGGGACCGTCGGGTTCGGGAAAAACAACGTCTGCATACAGAATAGCGCGTATTCTCGAAAAGTACGGCTGTAAGGCGCACATAATTTCTATGGACAACTATTTCCTGCCTATGCATGAAAATGAAGCGGCGAGAGATGAAAACGGGAACATTGACTTTGAAAGTCCGTATCGGCTTGACATTCCGCTGTTTAAAAAGCACCTTGAAATGCTTTCGGAATGTAAGGAGATATATATCCCGTCGTTTGATTTCGCAAAGCAGGAGCGCTTTGAGGGCAAGACTTTAAGGCGCGAAAAGGGCGATTTGGTCATTTTAGAGGGAATACACGCGCTTAATCCGCTTGTAACGGGAGAATGCGACGAGTTTACGGTGTGCGTTTACGTCAGCGTCAGAACAAGAATTTCGAGCGGCGATAAACTGCTACACCCGTCAAAAATACGGCTTATGCGCAGACTTATGCGGGATAAGCTGTACAGAGGGCGCGCTTTTCCCGAAACATTCGAGTTTTTCAAGTCCGTTGAGCGCGGAGAGGGTTTGTACATAATGCCGTTCAAGTACCGCGCGGATTTCGATATTGACACATTTATTGAGTACGAGGCGCTTGTTTACAGGGATATTCTCCTGCCCGGTCTTGAAAAGGCTGAAACCGAATATCAGGATTACAAGGACTATGCCGATATAGGCGAGTTTTTAAGGCTGCTGAAGCCGTTGGACAAGAGTTATGTACCCGAAAATGCGCTTATACGCGAATTTATCGGAGATTAAGGAATAAATTGCCATATATGTCAAAATGACAATATATTCCGTAATCTCCTTGCCTACATATTATAATATGGTATATAATAGTGTATAACAAAGTCCGGTATCAGACTGTCGAGAAGCCCTCAGATACGAGGAAACGGCACTGCGGCTAGGCTTTGTGCCTGCCGCAGTGCCGTTGACGAAGTAGATGAGGGTTTATCGACAGTCTGATATGCCGGGAAGTTATTGTCTTTTTTACCATAAATTATTGTTGGTTTTGAACGAAATGCACAATTAAAAATGCAAAATTAAAAAAAACATGGTGCATTATACAAAAAAATGATTTAAACGATTGACAAATCAAAAAAGCCGTGATATAATATGACTGTAACAAGACGTGTTACTGTGTAACGATTTGTGCAGTTAAGTGTTGCATCTGCGTTTGTGAGCATAGCTCGACAGAAAAATGCGTTTCGGTTTCAGATAAAACATCACAGCTGAATTTTTAACTAGGTTCTGACCTGAAAAGTCATTGACAGAGAGATTATTATGAACATAAAGCTTAAAGTAAAACCGATTGTTTTCTTGATTTTAATGCTCCTAACAATGTTCGCTATTTTCGGTTTTTCTGCACAGGACGGAAATGACAGCAGCGGACTGAGTTCAAGTGTTTCACGAATTTTGTGCAAGTTGCTCTTTTCCGGGTTTGACAGCATGACTGCGGAGCAGCAGCTTTTTGTCGTTTTGGGAATACATCATTTCGTAAGAAAAGCAGCGCATTTTTCAGTGTACGCGGCGCTTGGCTTTTTCTCATATTTGTTTCTTCATCTGACATTCACAAACGCCAAAGGAATGTATTGGTTCTCTGTATTGTTCTGTGCGGTTTACGCGGTGATTGACGAGATACATCAGTATTACACTCCCGGAAGAGCGGCGCAGATAAGAGATATGTTGCTGGATACAGCGGGAGCGGCAGTCGGGGCTATAGTTGCAGTGGTTGCGGCGATAGTCTGGGCGCACATAAGAGAACAGTGTGGAAGAAAAAAGTATAAACCGGAGGAAGTTTCATAAATGGAAGAGAACGAACAGTCTATTGACCTGAGGGTATTGCTGAAGGTATTTAAAGATCATTTATTGCCGATAGCAGTAGCCGGGGTAGCTGCTGCTGTGATAGGGTTTATTCTTTCGGCGGTTATCGTTCCAAAGCAGTATACGGTTGAATCAAGGCTGTATGTTGAAAACTCGGTTGACAACAGCTCTAGTTCTTCCGTCAACATAAACGACATCAACGCGGCGCAGAAGCTTGTAAACACCTGTCAGGAACTGTTTAAAGGCGACCGTGTTATAAGCGATTTGAAAACGTCGTTTAACAATTATACCTTGGGTGAACTCAAGGATATGATAGTAATTGAAGCGGTAAACAGCACGGAAATTTTGAGCATTTCCGTCACGTCGCTTGATCCGCAGGAAGCCGTTAATATTGTAACAAGACTTGTGGATTTGTCAATAAACGAGTTCGAGAGAGTTATCCCCAACGGCTCGATTAAGAGGCTTTATCCTGACGAACAGCACCCTCTGCAGGTACCGAAAGCTCCGTCATTCCCGAGCATTCCTATGTTCACGGTTATCGGGCTTGTGATAGGTTTGGTTATTTCATACGCTGTGTTCTTAGTCATTGAGATGGTTGACGTTAAAGTCAAGCCAACGGATGACCTTATGCAGATATACGGTATCCCCGTGTTTGCGGAGATAATGGACTTTGAGTTGTCGGATAAGGGCAGCTATAAATACAGCAGCTATTATTCGTCAAGCAGAGCCGAAAAACAACAGACAGAGCAGGCTGACAAAAACAGCGGCAGCACCAACAGAAAGGAGAACGCGTGATGGCATTTACCAGACGCAAAAAAGAAGTTCGCCTTTCTATAAATCAGTCGCGTAAGTTTATACTTTCGGACAAAACACAGTTTGTCATAAAAGAAGCTTATAAGACAGCCAGAGCAAATCTTGTATTTTCACTTGCGGCGTGCGAATCAAAGGCAGTTATTGTCACAAGCTGTTCGCCTGCGGAGGGCAAAAGCACAAACTGCCTGAATTTGGCGATAACAATGGCGGAAACGGGCGCGTCAGTCCTTTTGGTTGACGGAGATATGCGAAAGCCTGTTCAACATTCGCTGCTGAAACTCGATAACAAAAAAGGTCTGTCCTCTATTCTCGGAGGAATTACGAGCGACGTCGGAAAGGCAATCAAGAAAAACGTCAGAGAAAACCTTGATGTTCTGACTTCGGGACCGATACCGCCTAACCCCGCGGAGTTGCTTTCGGGAAAGCGAATGTCGGAGCTGCTTGATATTGTCAGCAGTCATTATGACTACATCTTCATAGATACGCCGCCCGTTACGGTGGTTACAGATGCGTTCCTTATGAACGAAATAACGGCGGGAATTGTGTTTGTCGTTAAAGAAGGCTCAACTACTCACATTGAGATAAATGAAGCGCTTCAAAAGGCAAAGATGATGAACGCAAAAGTGCTTGGTCTGGTAAAAGTAAACTGCAACTACAAGGGAAAATCCGGTTACAGTTACAAGTACAAATACCATTACAATTACGAGTACAAGAACAACAGCCATGATTGATTTTCATTCACATATACTTCCGGGAATTGACGACGGGGCGCAGAATGTGCAAATGTCAAAACAGATGCTCGAAATTGAGGCGGGAACGGGCGTTACAACCATTGTTGCCACTCCCCACTTCTACTTATCACAGCAGAATGTCGAGAAATTTGCAAGAAACCGCGCAGGTGCTTATGAAAAGCTTGCGCCTGTCGCAGAGGAAATGGGAATTGACATTGTGTGCGGCGCAGAGGTGTATTATTCACGGTCACTTATCGACTGCGACCTCAAACCGCTTTGCATAGGCGATACAAGATACATGATGATAGAGCTGCCGTATCAGAAGCTGACAGGGA
>CANQOJ010000077.1 GCA_947625455.1 uncultured Clostridia bacterium
CGCAAGATTTATGCCCACAAATGGCTTAACCAAGCCGTTTGTGGGCATAATATCTTTTTTGTCAATGAGTCATGGTGCGAGTGACGGGACTTGAACCCACACGTCGTGAAACACTAGCACCTCAAGCTAGCCTGTCTGCCTATTCCAGCACACTCGCATATCATTTCCAACGACTATTAAATTATATCACAAACTTCATAATTTGTCAAGGGCTTTTTTCAAAAATTTCTAAAAAATTTTTTGAGGTTTGAAATTGACGTAAAGTAAAGCTTTATAATACAAGTTGATACGCAAATCGGCGAATGATATAATGGAATAAAGGAGTATGTCAAAATGAAGCGAAAGTACAGCTAGAAGTTCAAGGTTACAGCTTGCAATACGGCTTTTGAATACTCAGGAAAGCGAAAGCTGTTCAGACAAATAGTATGCGTGTTCCATATTCTGCATTGCTTCCGATTCCAGTACTTCAACATCTGAGAGCGGAATATTCTTGAAACGCAGCTGATAAACCATATCAAAGAAGCTTGTTACCGCCGCTGTTCCAATATGCGTTAAGCATATCAGCTGAATATGGAAATGCCTTGCTATGCGGAACATCGGTTCAAGAAGATGCGGTGAAGAGATAGGTCCGAACGGGTTGTCGAGAATAAGCACACCGCTGGTTGAGTTAAGACTGCTTGTCAGACTTCTTGAATAATTCATAACCGATACGATAAGCGAGAAAAATACAACAAACTGTTCTCCTCCCGAATTTGCCTTCAGAGCATCCTGCCATAAGCGATAACAGCTGTTTTGAATATTCTTATCAATCTTAAACACAGTTATCGGAATTGTTTCCTTTCCGATATAGCAATTCAAAAGATGTCTTATATTCAGATAATCACGATGTGATCTTGCTGTATTGTCCTGTCCGGAAAGGTACTTTTTAACTTGCCCGGTTATATAATGATTGATTCTTTCCGCAGGCTGTTCGCTCATTGGTTCAATCAACGGAAGTTCAATCCTTATCATCTGTTTTTTGGTATTACCAAGCTGTATAGTTGACTTCTTTGACAGAATGGTAAGATTTTCATACAAACGTCCGACACGCTGGAGACAATTTGTAACAAGTTGTTTTCTGCTGTCTTCAACATCTTTGAGAAGAACGTCAAGCTGGGCAATTCGGTCGCGGTAGCGTTTGATATCGCTTTCTGTCCGCTCATAAAGCGTAAAGTATTTATCTCCAGTGATACTATTGTTTATTACCGATAAAATGCCGTCCAGTGTTCCTTTAAACAAAACATGTGTATCTCTGAACGGTTCAAGTTCACGGCTATGATAATTCTTAGTCCTGTCCTCTGCTTGTTTAAGGCGTTCTATGCAACTATCTATCGTATCGCATAACCTGTTGGTATCCTGCTCGGTTTCTAATTTCTTAGGAATATACTCCGCTGTTTCAGATGTAAATTTCTTAGCACATCTGACAGCATAATTATAGTCCGTGTTCAGCTTATTTAAACGGTCACTATAATCCCGCATACTCTTTTCACGACCGCTTAATTCAAACTCACATTCTTGTATACGTCTTTCAAAATCCGAACCAACTTCTGAGCGCGGCAAAAGTTCTGTATGCAGTTCAGCAAGTTTTTCCTTAGCCTGCTCAAGTATGCTTTCAGCTTTGGCATGACGAGTTTTTGCTTCATCGTACTGCTTGGAAGCCTGTTTACTCGTTTCTTTTGCCTGTTCAAGCTTATTCTCTGCATGATGATATGCGTCGTCAGAATATACCGTGTTTTCGTACTCAGCCGGCTCAATATGAAATCTCTGAATACTTTCTGCTTTTTTGCCGATAATGTCCTGTGCTTTTTTCAGCTTTTCATTAAGCTGCCTGCGGTCTGACGAATAAGTTTCCTGATAAATACGGTATTCCGCAAGCATTACGGAATAATCCTCCGGAAGTTTCTCTGCTTTCGGTGTGTCTTTCAGTTCATTCACCAATTTCTGATACTCTGTCAGCTTATCACGAAGCTGCTTTATTTTATCATCACATTCCGTTATAAGTTCAGACAATTGCTGCTCTTCCCTGCACCTTTCCTCTTTTTCAGCAGACAACTGTTTGCATACAGCTTCAAGTTCTTCAATTTTTTTGCCGACATTTTCATATTGTGATATATTGTCGCAGATACTCTCAAATTTGGTACTGCTGTTTTCGATACTGCGTATGATTTCCCGTTGTTTTTCCTGAAGTTTATGAAGTTCCGTTTTACGTTTTCTTATCTCGTTTTTTCTTTCAGCAAGATCCGAAAATTCGTTTTGTATTATTTGCAGTTTTTCTTGGTAGAAAGATATACTCTCCTGTAACAAACGCTCATGATCGGCGGGGTATGTAAACTGCGACAGTATGCTAAGTTCCGATTCCCATTCGCTTATCTGATGACGCAAATTTTCTATATCTTCTAATGTTTCGTCAAGTCTTTTCTTTATATTCTCTTTATAAACGGAAGCATCATGAAAATATTCTTTATCAAACGCCGAAAGGAAGCGTTCAGATTCGTTCCACTTTCCGTCAGCCATATCCGCAAATTCAGAGCGCGTGTATATAGGAACAATTGCCGAAAGCCATGAATCCACCGATTGTGACAGCAATTTGCTTTTCTCCTTTTCAGAATTGACAATAACAGAATAAGCAGCGAGCGGATTAGCAAAAAGTATATCCTCTCGTATCTTCGAGTTTTGTAAATTAAGGTACTGTTCGCCTGTCTGGTAGGAGATACCCGATTCCTGTAAAAAGCTGACTGCTGTTTTTGATATGTGAAGCTGTCCTGCTTCGATACATCTTAACTGCTCGGTAAGCAATTCAGCCAAACGCTCAGTCTGTCTTTGCTGTTCTCTAAGTTTTGCAAGTATTCGATTAAGGCTTGTTTTAGGCTCATCTGTAAACAGCCTGCTTTCGGGTATCGACAAATGCTCCAGCACGGTCAGAACGATTTTGTATTCCTCTTGATACCTGTGTAACGCTGATTCCTGTTGTTTCAAACAAGCTCTGTATTCCGCCTGAGATTGCTGAAGTTCATCTCGCTTTACTTCCTGAGCATCCAGTTCATGTTCAAGCTGTATATCTTCATTCCGGTATTTTTCAATCTGCTCTTCGGCAATTTTTAACTGCTTGTCATAATCTGCGCGGGTATTTTCTATATCTTCCTCAGAATAACTTCCGTCAAGCATAACGGTTATGCGTAAATCAAGTTCTGCCAAACCTTTGTTTATTTGTTCAGTCAAATTTTCCCGATATCCTTTTGCCTTATTAAAGTTATTATTTTTATCAGCGTGCTGTTCTGTGAGGTGCTTAATTTTTTCCTTTATGTCGTTTATAGCGTCGGAATATTTTCCTTTTGCATCTTCTTGCTGATTTAACTCGATTTCTGTCTGCTCTGTCAATTCTGCAGCCGACAAAGAAAGTGAATATTTCAAAGAAAGAATCCGTATATCCTTAGTTCCATTATCAAGCTCTCTGATTTTTGCAGTCAATGCTTTCTCTTCATTTTGCTGTTCAAGCAGTTCGGCATATTCTTTGGCAGCGTTCAAAACCGTGACCGCATGGGAAAATCTGTCACATTGTCTTTGGGCTTCATCTTTTTTATTCTTACATTCTGCAAGCTGTATTTCTTCTGTATCAAAGCTTTCCTGTGCACGATAAAATGCTTTTGAAGCCTGTTCGGCTTTGATATGATGCAGTTTTTCCTTTAAGCCGAATATCTCATTTTCAAGCTGTTCCTGTTTTTCTGTATCAAGTTTGATTTTATATTCAAGCGTGAACAAATGGTCAGCCAACAGACGTATTGCCTGTATTCTTGCATCTTCAGCGTCCCACATATTCTTTATCAAAGGAAGTATTCCCTGCAGTTTTTCAGTAAAGGCTGTGATTTGTGATTGTAAGCGAAGATTTTCCTCCTGCCCCGCATAACTGTCAGCATAGTTGATAAACATATCTTCCAAATCTTCTGCAGAAGCTGTATCATTCGGCATAACTCCGGGAATTATAAACTTGTCGAGTAAATTATCAGCCGTTTTGTATTCCTCAAATAATTTGGTGATACCGCCCTCTACTGCATTGATGCGCACAAGAATGTTTTCCCATTCCGTATGGAGAATACCGTATTCCTCCAATCGTTTCTGATATCGGCGCAACGAATCGGAAGGATAGTATTCGACCTTTCGGTTCTGCAAAAATTTGCGCAGATCTTCAAAGGACATAGGACGTATATGACTGCCTGTCCGCTCGGTAAGAGGAAGATTTATCAAATTGAGTTTATCGCCGGCTTTTGTATAATCGTGTATAAATGTATAATAGCGAACAGTTTTGCTTTCATTTTCATCATCTGCTATGGTACTTGCAGCCAGAGCAATACCTGTGAGCAGGCTGTTAGAGGAGCCGTCCAATGCCCACTCTATCAGGACAAACGCATGATCTGTGCCTTTCTGGAAATAATCGCTGATATTACGATTTTGTACCTTGGCTTTCGGGCAGACGGGCTGTAATAACAGCTGAACAATAACGGACTTACCGCCGCCGTTATCTAAATTCAGCAGAGTATCAACAGGCTTTCCGGCGGAATTTTCGGTGCAAAATATCTCGTCGGGAATTAGTTTTGCACTGTCATTAAATCTGAAATTTACAATTCTTATCTTACGGATTGCCGGCATTTGTTCTTCCTCCTTCCAGAATAGAATGTATTTCAGCTATGCGGTTTTGAGATAAATAATACGGCATCAGGTCATTAAGCTTGACTGTCGGTTTCCATACGCCGTCCGTATCATATAGCAGTTCTTCATCACGAAACTTTCTAATGATCTTCATAAAACAGCCGTGTTTGGTATCAACAGAGTTGGATTCATCGCCGCGCTTGGCAAGCCAATTGTCAGCCAGACGCAGAAAATCAATACTGTACTGAGCAGAGGCATTTTTCAGCGCTTCGCCCTCGGCTCGTACCTGCTCACAATGCTTTGTAAAATCATTTATAAAATCAGCTTCTTTGATATAATATCTTGTCTGCAAAGTATTTCCTTTTCCGCCGTACAGTTCATGTAAAAGGTAAATCGCCATATAATTCAGCAAATAGAGTTCTTCCAGCTTTTCGTTGCCGACACTGCGGCGAAAATCACTGTTATCCTGTGAGAAAAGTTCGTTGCCCGGATTAGGCAGAAGATAAATCCTGCCGTTTGTTCTGTAAAGCGTAAAATCAAGTTCCTGCTCCATTACCGCAAGCTCAGAAACAATTTCCGAATCATTGTAATACTCGTAATATGTGGGTTCCTGTTCACGGGTAATGTATCCTTTTTCCATAAGTTTTGCGAAAAGTTTCAGGCTTTCGGGTTTCATCTTCTCACCTCAATTTTAAAATCATTCATCCAGATACTGCCGCCCGCATTATCAGGTATATTTATATCTTCTTCAAGCTTATATACCGTTATTGTCTCTATTTGCACTAATTCTTCCGGAAGTTCGCTCAGGCAATAGGAAAGATCAAACTCACCAAAAGGAACAATAATATCCCTCTTTGCCGAGCGCCAGCCTGCAACATCAATCTCTCCAAAACCATATAGCTTTAGCATGACATCAGGCAACGATTTCTCCTGTAACTGCTCTTGCAACTGTTCTTTCGATAATGATCCAAGATATTCGCCCAGACAGAAAAACGGTTTGTTTTCAGCATAAGACAATAGTTCACGGATAATATCAACATATCTTTTGTTTCTGACCTCTGCTATATTTTCAACAATATCCCCGCTTGTGATATCTATACCGTCATATCTGTTAATCTCTCTGACAGCGCTTTGCCTTTCGTAAAAGAAATCCAGACCAAACAGGTGCGGAAATGACGGGCAATAAAGCGGAGCAAACAGCTTTCCGACATTTCCGGTATCGTTAAGCTGCATTTTCTGCAGCGGTAGCAGCAATTCCTGTTCAATATCAAATCGGTCTGTCTGCAAATAAGAGAAACTTTCGTCCAGAAGCTCAGAATAAAGCTCGGAAAGTGTGAATTTCTGATTGAAAACACGGCTCTGCTCGCTTATCACAGCATCAATATTTTCAAGAATCTCACGAATTTCCCCCTCTATCCGACCTATATTTTCATCTTTTTTGGTATCCGTATCTGCGATTGCCTCCAGCTTCGCCGATACAAGAGTACGAATATCACTGAGCTGTTTATTTTCATCTTCAAATGAATCCTTAACCTGAGCGATGATTTCTTCATATTCATCAATTGAAACTTCGGATATATTTGTTCTGCACCGAAGCATGAAATCATCCATTCTCGTTTTCAGATTTCTGACTCGGCTTACTAATTCACGGCTTTCCCGAAGTGCTTTCCCATAGTTGCCGCGTTTAATGAACTCCTGTAATTTGAAGCGATTAACAGAGAAATCCAGTTCGCTGTCAATCTCCTTCGTTCTGAAAAGAAATTCATAGGCTTCATTTGTCAGAACATAACTGCCGCTTTGCTGTTCAATTAAAATCAGGGAGCCCTGCTCAATAAATTGTTCATCACGGCTGACAAATGTGTCAAATCTGCGCACCTTTCCACCGCTTTGCAGTACATCTGTCACGATATAATCGGTCAGAATACCTGCATCTTCCGGTTTATATCCGTAAATATCGGCTAATTCACGCAGAAATACTGTAATATCCTGCTTTGTGCAGCGTTCGCCATAGCGAAGCGTACTGTCCATGATATAGACCATTACCATGAGTATCAGATTATCTGTTTTGTCATCATCATTATGCAATAATTCACGAATCTCAGTAGGTTTGCTTCTTTGAAGAAAATATTTTATCAGATTCACGAATCGCATACGTTTCTCAAAATCCTGTAATAATTCCTGGGATTCTGCTGAAATCATTGTCTTACCTCGTATTGTCTGCTAGTATGGGATATGAGAGTATCTCCTGCGGCAGCCGTTTATTGTCTTGAAGTATCTGTGTAATCTGTTTCTGTTCATCAGATGTAAATAGAGGCAGTATTTCGGACATGTCAGGAATGAAACATCTTCCGTCATCACTGTCGGGAAGCTGAATGTTACGGCTTAATTCAAGCATTTTCCGGTATGCAGGAAGAAACAACTCGACATGCAGCTCTTCTGCTGCTTTGCAAAGGCGCAGAAAAATATCAAATCCCGCTCTGTCTATATCTCCGCAATACAGGAAGCTGATATCATCTGCCCCAAGATAACGAGCATAAGAACGGAATTTTTCTTTTCCCGTTATATCATTTCCCTGACCAAATATCACACCGTCGAGCTTTGTCCAAAATAACGAGCAAGCACCGCTCTCATACATAAGCCGCCGAATATTGAACCAGATGTCTTTGTTTTCGCAGATAAGCAGCGTCATTTGCTTTTTTCGGACGGGGATATAATCCGAAAAGCATTGTTCCGGCGTTTCATAAAACCTTAATATATCGCCGGAGATGCCCATACATTCTAACAGCCTTAAGTGATTGTCCAGTACTTTTTCATCGCCGAATATAGAAAAAGAGCGTTCACGCCTTGACATCATATCATTGTCTTTGCAGTCAGTGAGCCACTCACTAAGGCGGTGCAAAAACGCCCTGTTGTTATCAAACTGCATTCGATTGCGAAGCAAATACCCATTTGCCGAAAGTCTGGGGTGAAGTGAATAAATCTCTTCCGGGGATATTTGAATGGTTTGTTTTATGCAAATCGTATAACGCATATATAATGGCGTTTTAAGGTTACCGTTTGTTTTGCTTCTTTTAACCGGCACTAAAATACCCTTATCTGTAAGTTCGGTAATTTGTTCGGCTAACAGTTCATAATCCCGGCATATTTGATTCAGTTCCTCTAATGTAATCCGTTTACGAGGAAAGTCCTTCAATGCGTTAAATAAAGTATTACCGCTCGTAATCATATATCTCCCCTCTGCCCTAAACAGTATATGCATATTATAGCATAATTTGGTCGAAAAAGCAAGTTGTTTGCAGCAATAAAGACACATAACAGACGGAATACACTATTATGGCAAAAACAGGCAGACACCTTGATAATGAAGTATCTGCCTGTCTTGTTCATCAACTTCTTGGAAATAAACACCTGACTTAACTCAGACTGTATATAAAGTCATGTTTCAGACTGTCAAGTGTTATGGTCGCTTGTATGAAACTGCTTTAAATTGCCTATCTTCTTTGCCCTCTCGCGCATTATATCGTCAACTTCCTCTACAGAAAGCCCGCGCTCTGCCATAAGCACCGCGACATGATAGAACAAATCGTTGATTTCATTAGCAAGTTCGTCGTTGTCCTTATTTTTCGCGGCTATAACCATTTCCGTACATTCCTCGCCGCACTTTTTGAGGATTTTGTCAAGCCCCTTGTCAAACAGATAGCAGGTATACGAACCCTCCTGCGGGTTTGCCCTGCGGTCTACAATTACATCATACATTTCCTTGAACGCTTCGCTCATTGTTTTTCCTCCTTATTTTATCTTGTTGAAAAAGCAAGTCCTGTTTCCCGTATGGCAAGCCGCGCCAGTCTGCTCAACTTTAACAAGCAGTGTGTCGTCATCGCAGTCGCCGTAAATCTCGATAACGCGCTGAACATGACCTGAAGTCGCGCCTTTATTCCACAATTCCTGCCTTGACCTGCTCCAGAACCATGTATACCCCGTTTCAAGCGTTTTTCTCATGCTCTCCTCGTTCATATACGCCAGCATAAGCACTTCTCCCGTCTGATAGTCCTGCACTACCGCGGGGATAAGTTCCGATTTTTTAAAATATTTCGTTAAGTCCATAATTTACCTCAATCCCACCAGAAATACCATACCGACGACTTCATAAGCGTATCCGCAAGCGCGCCGATAGTATTCAAGCCCTGGTCAACTATATCACTGCAAAATACATATTGTTCCAGCGCCAGTTCCATTGCGGATTTTTTATTCTTTACAGGTCTCGCCGCAAATTCAAGCACATCATGCGTCATTACCGCAGGTATCGCTCCGTATTTCTCGTACCAGTACTTCGCTATGTACATAATTTCGTCGTTTGTAGGACATTCATTCCAACCGCCGAACGGTATCCACGAAAACACCTCCCAAGGGTTTTTTACGGGGATTTTTGCGATAACGCACTCCGTGGATTTTCTCGTTTCGTAGTCGATCATTCCAATAAAGAACTTGTTTGCCTCGCCGTCCGATACCGCGCCGATAATCTCCTCCATTTCCTCGGCAGTAAATGAACCTGTGTACTCCGATATTCTTTCACGAAACCAATTTGCGGGAATTGTCGGCTTTTCGGACATAATTTCCTTTTGATATTCCCCGAGCGGTTTCCATTCATCAAACTCTCTTTCAAAATACCCGTCAAGTCCGAAAATCATCGGGACATAACCGCCCATTTCGCGCTTTGCATACAAGTCGTCATAAATGTTCATTATTTTAGAAAGCTCGGTACCCGCAGGTAAAAAATCGCACGGACAGCCGAGGTAATCTATTAACTTTTTTGCCTGTTCGCTTATTTTCGCCATATTTCCTCCTGTTATCTTGCGGGAATGTTGTGTTCTTTCAAATGCTGTTTTACTTCGCCGACTGTAAGTTCTTTAAAGTGAAATAATGACGCAGCCAGTGCCGCAGAGGAATTTGTTTTTTCAAACACTTCGGAAAAATGCTCTAATTTGCCGCAGCCGCCGCTTGCTATAACAGGGATATTTACGCGCTCACAAACAAAGTTAAGCATATCAATATCAAATCCCCCACGAACGCCGTCCGTATCAATTGAATTAAGGCATATCTCGCCCGCGCCGCGCTCGGAAATTTCCTTTACCCAGTCGCCCA
>CANQOJ010000078.1 GCA_947625455.1 uncultured Clostridia bacterium
TCCGTCCGCCGCGGTAATTCTTATGAAACACGAGCCCTCTCTTCTCGCCGTAACAACTCCGGACGCGTCAACGGGCGCGATTTTATCGTTGCTCGACGAATATGACCTTATCTTAGGCTGTGCGTTTTCGCGTTCACACTTTATCTGCGCTTTTTCCCCTACCTTAAGGCAGATGGTTTTCTGCGCTTTGAGCGTTGTGCATACGGGAGTAAACGAGAGCTTTTCGCTTGATTCTCCTACCTTTTCCCTGCTGTTTCTGAGCGCATATGCGCGCACTCTTACGAGATATTCCTCGTTGTTTTCAAAACCCGATATGGTTTTCTCGCAGGTCTGAGAATAGCGTATCTTGATGCAGTTTTCAGGTTCTGAGGCGCTGAAAAAATACAGCTTGTAGCCCTCTGCTCCGTCAACAGCGTCCCACTGCGCGGCGCAAGCGCCGTCAACGCCTGCGACTTTTAAATTTTTCGGAGCTTTTAACTTCATAAAAACAATCCTTTCCGAAATAAAAGTTACCGACCAAATTTCAAATCACGCCGTCAAAAGCCATTCCTCTTGTAAATCTTCCGCCCGGCAAGATTTGATTTTCGTACATCTCGACTATGCTTTTCAAGTTATCTTCATCTGTAAAATTAAACACAATAAAGTCAAATTTGTTTAATATCTCGCTTTTATCGCTTAAAATCAGCGTATCGGGATTTAAGAGTTCAACACATCTGCCGCTGCACAAAACAGGAATTTCCCGTCCGAAACGGTCGAAAATCCGCTTTTCACAAGTCTTTTTCCCGCCGTATATACCGCAGCATTTCCCGTCTGCAACAGGACATCTTCTCATAAGCATAAGCGGGAGTTTTCCGTAAGCCACAAACCCCACGGGTATTGAACTGTTGATTTTCGACAATTCAGCCGCTTTTCCTTCAATTGAAAGCGTTATATCCGTAAAACCAAAACTTTCGCATACCTTTGCCGAAAGTGAGTTTAAAATATTCATTCTGAAACCGCCGAAAATCTTAAAACCGCATTCTTTCAGCAGCTGCGCGTGAGCAAGCGTCTGGGCAAAACCGTTTTCAAATCCCGACTTTCTTAACTTTAAAAGCTTTTTTCTATCCTCTTCTTCATTTATTATAAGCGGCGGCGCGACAGCGATTTTCTGCTTATGTTCGGTTTTTTCGCTTAAAATTTCAATCGGCGCGTAAATCATCTCAAACGGCAATTCAACCGCCTGTAAAAGCTGCTCTGCGTTATGCACTTCGGCGCGGTATGCTGTTTTTTTCGGCATAACGCGCTTTACTTCGGGAAATTTCGGCTCGTTTAATTTATAATCATTCGTATTTTGTTTAAGAACAAGCGTTTCGAGCTTTTCGCATATTTCCCGCCTTAGAGCGTTGAGCGCTGAAGCCGAAACGTACAATCTCCCGCCAACTTCGGCAGTAACTTTTCCCGCATAAAACTGCGTTCCGCCAAGTTTTGACATTCTCTCGCACACAGAGTTTACATCAAGCGGTTTTCCTGTTGCTGTTTCGGGAAAAACCTCGCTTTGTGCGAAAACACTGCCGAAACTGCACTCAGCGCTTGCGCTTAAATGTTCGCCGGATACTGCCTTTACGGAAATATCAACCTTTATTCTTTGAAATTCATCTTTATATATACCGCGTATTGAACTTAGCGCCTTAGCCGACAAATCAACGTCATCTTTGCCCCTGACGCCGTTCATATCCGCATAATTTCCCGCAAAATACCCGTCTGTCAATCCCCCGCGCGAAAAAACGTTTTTTAACAGCTTTTCGTCATATTGCTGTAAATCACGGCTTTTAACGCAGGCGTCAACCGCGCACGCCACATATTCGGGGCGCTTCATTCTGCCCTCGATTTTAAATGACGAAATCTCGGTCAATTCGGGAATATTTTTGATGATTGAACTGTCTTTAAGAGATATGACGTTGTGCCTGCCGTTTACATTGAAATCAAGTCTGCAAGGCTGTGCGCATAGTCCGCGGTTTCCGCTTCTCTTGCCGAAAAACGCGCTCATATAGCACTGACCGCTTACGCAGGTACACAGCGCCCCATGCACGAAAATTTCAAGTTCTATATCCGTTTCACGGCTTATTTTCAAAATTTCCTCTCTTGAAAGTTCGCGACCTATAACCGCCCTGCTAAATCCGAGATTTTGCGCGGCTTTTACGCCCGAAATGCTGTTTAGCGTCAACTGAGTTGACGCATGGCGCGGCATTTCAGGGCAAATCTCACGAATAAGCTCCGCGCCGCCCAAATCCTGCACTATTATCCCGTCGGCATTACATAGAGCCGCAGTTTTAACGCACTCCGCGAAATCCTTTAGTTCACTGTCATATATAAGCGTATTTATCGCTAAATAAAACTTTACACCGCGCTTATGACATTCCTCTACGGCATTTTTAAGTTCATCATCTGAAAAATTCTCCGCATTTTTCCTCGCGGAAAACCTTTTCATCCCCGCATAAACAGCGTCCGCTCCCGAATTTAAAGCCGCGCGCAGGCTTTCATAACTTCCGCACGGCGCAAGTATCTCGCTCATAACGTAAGCTGTCCGTCCTCAAGCATTTCCTTTATCTGCTTTTCAAGAGATGCGTTCGTCTTTTTAAGCGACTTTATCTCGCGCGTAAGTTCGGCGTTTTTAGCTGTTACAGCCGAAAACTGTTCTTTTATGTCCTCAAGTTCAGCCTGACTTCCCTGCTCCTCCGCTTTCTTCAAAGCGGAATTTTCGCTTTCAATCTGCGAATACTTTACCTTTAATTCCGCAAGTTCATCATTTTTTTGCGAAAGTTCGGCAGTCTTTTCATTCAGTTCTTTAGTCAGTTTTTCAAGTTCTTCTTTATTTTGGGAATGTTCCTTGTCGCTTTTTGCTTTCAGCTTTTCGTCAAGCTGTGTTATTTTCTGCGCATTCTCGGAATTTTCCTTTGTAAGCTTTTCAACAGCCGACTTTTGCTTTGCAATTTCAGCTTCCGCTTTATCAGCACGGCTTTTTTCGCGCGTAAAAGCCTCTTCATAGTTCATTGCTTTGTCAAGTTTCTCACGCAGGCGCTTATTTTCCTCCGAAATCTTTACAGCCTTATTGTTTTCGCTTTCAAGCTCGGAAATGCGCTTGTCGCGCTCGGAAATTGCCTTTTTATGCTTTTCTGTTTCAGCGGCATTATCGCTCGAAGTCTGTGATAATGCTGAATTTTTCTTTTTAAGTTCGGATATGTTCTGTTCTGCCGCTGAAAGCTGTGATTTCAGCTTTTCACAATCCGCGGCTTTATTGTTTGCTTCTTTAAGAGTTTCGGCAAGCTGTTCATTTTTGCCCTCAAGTTCAGAAAAACGCTTTGACAGCTTTTCAAACTCGGCTTTCAGCTTTTTGAGTTCATCGCTGTCGGCTTTAAGCCTGATATTTTCCTCAACGGCAGTTTTTGCTGTTTCTTCCCTTGCTTTAAGTTTTGCAATTTCCGAATTTGCATCTGAAAGTTTTATGTTCGTTTCGGCAAGTTCGTTTGCAATTTCAAGCGCGGAATAAACAGCTGCGTCGTCGCGCTGTAAATCAAGATTTGCCGTACAGTATTCCGACATCTTTTTGTCTATATTATCTGCGGCTTTGGACAATACAGCCGCGTTATCCGTTACAAGCTTGTAATTTCTCCCGCCTATCGTCACCGTAATTCTTTCGTTGAGCATTTTGCAGTTTCCTTTCATAAAATGTATATATATTTATTATAATACTTTTTCTCGCTCTTTTCAATAGGAAATGCAAAAAAAATTCAGAACTGCGCTGTACAGCTCTGAATTTTTTAAATTAAATAAATTCAACAAGTGCTGATTTGATATAATGCGGTTATTCGTGCTGCTTCATAACGCTCATATACGCAGGACGTATGATTTTTCCAGCGCTTGTAAGTTCTTCAAGCCTGTGAGCGCTCCAGCCCGCAATTCTTGCAATTGCGAAAATTGCCGTGAAAAGCTCTGTGGGAATGCCCAGCATATCGTAAACAAATCCGCTGTAAAAGTCAACATTCGGGCTTACGCCTTTCATAATCTTGCGTTTTTCGGCAATAAGCTTCGGTGCGGCGTCCTCGATATACTTGTAAAGCAGCATATCGTCCTCGCGCTTTTTCGCCGCCGCAAGTTTTTCAACAAACCCTCTGAATATCCTTTCTCTCGGATCTGACAGCGAATATACCGCATGTCCCATTCCGTAAATAAGCCCCTTGTGGTCAAACGCCTCTCCCGCAAGTATTTTTCCGAGATATTCGTATACTTCCTCGTAATCTTTCGGATCTTTAACGTTACTGCGGATATTTTCCATCATTTCCATTACCTTTATGTTGGCGCCGCCGTGTTTTGGTCCTTTAAGCGACGACATTGCCGCGGCAATAGTTGAATATGTATCCGAACCCGATGAAGTTACAACGCGCGTGGTAAATGTGGAGTTGTTTCCTCCGCCGTGTTCCATATGAAGCATAAGCGCAACGTCAAGCACCTTTGCTTCAAGCGCTGAATACTGTCTGTCAGGACGCAGCATCATAAGCAGGTTTTCCGCTGTGGACAGCGAACTGTCCGGGCGGTGGATATACATACTCTCGTCATTTTCATAGTGATTGTATGCATGATAAGCGTATACCGCAAGCATAGGAAACTCGGCTATAAGCATTATGCACTGGTAGAGGCTGTCCTCAAATGTACCCGAATTTGTCGTAGGATCGTATGACGCAAGAGTAAGAATACTCCTCGTCATTGAGTTCATAATATCCTTACTCGGCGCTTTCATTATAACGTCGCGCGTAAAGTTTGTCGGAAGCGAACGGCATTTCCCCAGAATATTCTTAAAACGCTCTGTTTCTTCCTCTGACGGCATTTCACCGAATATAAGCAGATATGCCGTTTTCTCAAACCCGAAACAACTGTCGCCGCACATTGCCACAAGGTCTTTGACATTATATCCGCGATACCAGAGTTCTCCCTCGCAGGGAACTTCTTTTCCGTTTTCGTCTTTGGTAAAAGACACCATTTTGGAAATTGAAGTAAGTCCCGTAAGAACGCCCTTACCGTTTATGTCACGAAGTCCGCGGTTTACTCCGTATTTCTTGAAAAGCTCGTCGGAAATTTCATCATTTTTTCTGCATAATTCCTGCTTTTCTTTCGCGTATTCTCTTATTTCATCTGTCAAAATAATCCCTCACTTTCAAAAACATTCCGAAAACAGCTGCAGTCAGTTTTCCGTTTTATGTGTATTAAATTAAGTATAACATAAATAAACAAATAAATCAAGAGGCGAAAGAAATTTTCACATATTTATCAAATAACTGATTGACATAACAAAGTTTTATGGTTATAATTAACATAGAAAGCGGTGAATACAATGGAAGAAATTGACATAAATCAAGGTTTAAGTTCCGCCGAGGCTGAAAAATCGAAGAAAAATGTCGGCGGCGCTAAAACAAAAAGTATAGGTAAAATAATAAGTTCAAACATCTTTACACTGTTTAATCTTATAAACGTAATAATTGCCGCTGCTTTGGCGCTTGTCGGCAGTTGGAGAAATATGCTGTTTATGGGTGTCGTTATCGGAAATTCAGCTATCGGGATATTTGAGGAGATACGCGCGAAAATTAAACTCGACAAACTGAAGATACTGACCGCGCCAAAAGCAAGCGTAATAAGAGACGGCAAAGAAACCGAAATCAAGCTTACCGAAGTCGTTGAAAACGACCTTATGGTTTTAAGAAGCGGAAACTCAATATGCGCGGACTGCGTTGTGCTTGACGGTGAAATTGAAGTAAACGAAAGCCTGCTGACGGGAGAAAGCGACACCGTTTTGAAGAAAAAGGGCGATGAATTGTATTCGGGGAGTTTTGTCACAAGCGGATTTTGCAAGGCGCAGGCGATACGCGTCGGAGATGAAAGTTATTCGGGAAAGCTGACGGCATCTGCAAAACAGCCCGCAAAGCGCCCGTCAAAAATGATGAACGACATAAACAAAATACTGAAAATAGTTTCAACGTGCATTTTTCCGTTTGGAGCAATTTTGTTTGTGAAAGCATTTTTCTTTTCCGATACCTCGCTTACAGAAAGCGTTGAGCAGACAGCCGCCGCGCTTATAGGAATGATACCTGAGGGATTGCTGTTGCTGACAAGTACGGCGCTTGCGGTAAGTTCAATAAGGCTTGCGCACAAGAAAACGCTCTGCCAGAATTTATACTGCGCCGAAAGGCTTTCAAGGGCGGATATTCTCTGCCTTGACAAAACGGGAACTTTAACTACGGGCGAATTAAAGCTTGACAAGATAATTCCTATTGACGTGAATTTTGACTTGAACTCGGCTTTAACTTCATTTGTAAACGCTTTCAGCTCGCCAAATTCCACGCTTAAAGCTATTGCGAAAGGCATTGCTGACGGACAAGCCGAAAAAGCGGCGAGCGTTGTTGAATTTTCATCAGAGCGAAAATGGAGCGCGGCAAGTTTTGACAAATTCGGCACGCTGATACTCGGCGCGGAGGAATTTGTGCTGGGCAGTGAAAATCTCTGCGCCGAATATTCCAAAGCTGGTTTAAGGGCGCTTGTTTTGGCACAGAGCAAAAGTTTTATAGCTGACGGCAGACTGCCTGATGACATTGAAGCAAAAGCGGTAATAACGCTTTCCGATACGATAAGGCCGTCAGCGGCAAATGCTCTTGAATTTTTCAGAAAACAGGGCGTTCAGCTTAAAATAATAAGCGGTGATAATCCCGAAACAGTCGCGGATATTGCGGGAAAATGCGGATTTAAGGGAAACTGCGCGGATATGTCCGAAATAAACGGAGAAAATATAGCTGAGATTGCGGAAAACAGTTCAATTTTCGGCAGAGCAAAGCCAAACCAGAAAGTTGAGATAATAAAGGCTCTTAAATCCGCGGGGCATACTGTAGCTATGGTAGGCGACGGAGTAAATGATGTTCCCGCGCTTATTGAGGCTGACTGCTCGGCGGCTTTGCAATCTGGGAGCGACGCGGCAAGGTGCGTTTGCGAACTTGTGCTTATGAACTCGGATTTTGCATCGCTGTCTGACTGCGTAAACGAGGGACGGCGCTGTATAAACAACATTGAGCGTTCTTCCGCGCTGTTTCTTGTTAAAACCATATTCTCGTTTATTCTTTCGGCAATATTCCTGTTTTTGCCGTACAGCTATCCGTTTAAGCCCATACAGCTTACTCTTATAAGCGCGCTTATGATAGGCGCACCGTCATTTTTGTTGACATTTGAGCCCAACTTCAGCATTGTCCGCGGCAGTTTCGCAAAAAACGCGCTGAAACGTGCCGCGCCTTTCGGCATAATTGCAGCAGTTTGCGTTGTTATTACTGTGACAATATGCGGAGGGTTAAGCGTTTCCGAGGATTTTTCCTCGACATTATGTACTTTTCTGACTGCAGGAGTTTGTTTTGGCTCACTGGTGCGGGTTTGCATTCCGTTCAGCAAAAAGCGGGCAATTATGTGCATATTGATTTTAGCGGTGTTTATCTCGGTGGCGCTTTTGCTGCCTGACATTTTCTTCCTGTCATTTAAACCGTAACCGACATTTTTCGCATATTATCCGAAAAATTTCAATTTAGCTATTGACAAATCGTTTCTGTTGTGGTATAATATCATTTGTTGACAACATTCCGCGGGGTGGAGCAGCTCGGTAGCTCGTCGGGCTCATAACCCGAAGGTCGTAGGTTCAAATCCTGCTCCCGCAACCAGCCGTTTAGAGGTAAGATGTTAGAGGTAAGAGGTAAGAATTTGTGGTTCTTACCTCTTACTTCTTTTTAGCGCAACTAGAGGCTAAAATTTATGCCAAAACAAGATTTCTTGTTTGGTTTAAATTCTAGCCTCAACTTCTGGAAGCTAGAGTTTAAGAGGCTAGATGCTAGATTTTAATTCAAACTCTAGCCTCTAGCCTCTTATTTTCTAGCTCCTAGCTTCATTTTGCTCAAAATTCCCTCTTGGAGAATAGCAGAACAATTGAGGTTGTTTTCAACAGCGTATTCATTCATCCAGGCAGGAATAGTAAGTGTTTTCTTAACTGATTTCTGCTTTGCGAAATGCGTGGTGATGTCAGCCTCAACAAGCGAAACAAAAGCATTTTCGCCTGCCTTTATAGTTTTAATATCAGAAGCTGAGGGCAATTTATGATGTTCTTCAAGTAAAGTCACGCAGTAAGCCTCCAGTGCTTCTTTAGCGCCGTCAAGAACCTCTTCAACGGTATCTCCAAAACTTTGGCAGCCTTTAAGGTCGGGAAACTCAACCCACACCCCGTCGCTGTCCTCGTGAAATACAGCAGGATAAATAAGTTTCATAGTAAACCCTCCAATCATTTTAAACCGGTTCGTTTAAGTATCGCGTTTAACAACCCTTTTGGAACATCTTTTCCGTGTATCGGTATTGTTTCGATCTGTCCGTTTTTTTCAACAATATGATGACTGCCTCTTATTCTTACCAATACCCAACCGTTTTTCAACAACAAATCAAGTAAGTCTTTGTCTTTCATTTATATTCACCTTTTTATATTATAGCACGTATACACGTATATGTCAAGAGATTTTATTTTCATCTCAATCAAACATTAAAAATACCATCATCAAGTTATAAGTCGGCTTTTTAAATCAAAAAAGATTGCCGCAATTCCCAAAACAGAAAATTGCGGCAGTTGAATTTATCCGTAAATTATTTCTTCCTCGTCAATACAACGCTTGCTCCTGCGAGTAAAACAACAGACATAACGGCAAAGCCGGCAACACCCGTGTCAACATTGTCGGTATCCGATTTGTTGCTGTCGGTTGAACTGCTTTCAGCAGAAGTTGTAGTTGAACTTGTTTCGGTTGACGATTCATTTGAACTGTTATCGGTTGAGGATTCGTTAGAACTATTGTCTGATGAACTGTTGTCGGTCGAGCTGTTCTCTGTATCGGAAGATGAATTAGTGTCTGAAGATGAACTTTCGGTGGTTTGCGCGGATTTTTTCCAAGTGGGAACAGAACCCGTTGTCGTGCCGTCCTTAGGCACGATTTCAATTGACATATTATTTGGATCGGTAACTTTAAATTCAATTACGCATACCAAATCACCCTTTTTAAATTCATTATTGAAAGTAACAGAAAACTCGTTGCCTGACTGATTAGCTTTTAAATTGGGATCAAAGGTAACAGGTTGCATTTCCAAACCTGTAACTTTAATACTGAAATCTACTTTCGTTGCACCATCATTATCAGTGATAATCGTTGCAGTAATAGTTTCTCCTGCTTTAACGCCATTAACCTCGCTGTCCTTGACCACAACCGAAAGCTCTGCCTGAGTTGCCGTTGCCGCCTCTGCTACAACCGCCGTCATTGCCGCCATAGATACCGCGGCGCTTACTGCTAAAATCTTTTTCATATTTTCCTCCGTTTAATTATGCAAAACTTGATGTCTTGCTTATTTTTTGAACAATTTGATTGTAGCACTTTTCGACAATTTTTTCAAGATAAAAAATGCACAAGTGTTTTGTGCATATTGCATAATTGTAGACGGCAAGGTTCATTTTTGGCGGATTTAGAGGTAGATTTTTGTATATTGTTCATAAAATATGGAAAAAAGTTTGTTAAAAATTACAATGGATTTTTTTCGGATTTTACTGTTTTATAACCGCTCTTTGTCGGCGGGGTGTATGTTGTGTTTAAATTCACGGTTGTTTCAGCACTTGACGAGCAACCTGTCTGATTGCCGGAACTGTCATAGTAATAGTAGTAGACGGGGATCAAAGTGCTTTTGAGAACTTTGACATGGATTGAATAATCACTTTCAGCGTCACTGCTTT
>CANQOJ010000079.1 GCA_947625455.1 uncultured Clostridia bacterium
CTTTGCGCTGAAGAATATATCGACAGAGAGATGAACACCGCGCTTTCGGGCGGTGAAGCAAAGCGCATTGAGATAGCGACCGTGCTTGCGAGAAAGGCAAAACTTCTTGTATTTGACGAGCCTGAAGCGGGCATTGATTTATGGAGTTTTTCAAGGCTTGTTGAAACTTTTGAAGAGATACGAAACGGCAGTGCGGGCGAGCTTATCGTGATTTCACATCAGGAGCGCATACTACAAATTGCCGATTCGATAATCGTAATTGCGGACGGCAAGATAAGGGTTTCGGGTGCAAGAGATGAAATTCTTCCTCAGCTTTTGCAGGGAGAGTACACTTGCTCATGCCCGAAAAGACGCTGATATATTTCATAACGAGGTGTCAGTATGGAAACTAACTTTAATGACATAACAGCGGGAATGCTGAAAATCATTTCGGACTATGACAGCAGCACGGGATTTCAGGGCGCGTTCAATATACGCGAGGACAGCGCGTGCGCGGGCAGACAGTCCTCAAAAAACATAACCATTACAAGCAAATCCGACAAGCCCGGAATTGACATAATCGTAAAACCCAACACAAAGGGAGAGACCGTGTACATTCCCGCATGCGTTACGCACAGCGATGTTGACGATTTGGTGTACAACGATTTTTACATCGGAAAGAATGCTGACGTTGTGATAGTGGCGGGGTGCGGAGTTCACAACGACGGCGAGGAGGACGCGCGCCACAACGGCATTCACCGCTTTTTTCTTGACGAGGGCGCGTCTGTTGTCTACAAGGAAAAGCATATCGGCACGGGAAACGGCAAGGGCTTAAAGAAGATAGATCCCGTTACGGAATGTTTTTTGAAAAGCGGTTCAAGGCTTGAAATGGACACAATTCAGCTTGGGGGAGTTGACCGTTCGACAAGGACGACATCTGCGGAACTTGCGGCGGGCGCGAAAATTATCGTGCGCGAGAGGATAATGACCGACAACGAGGAAGACGCGGTGACTAAATTCAGCGTCAAGCTTAATGGCGAGGATAGCGGCGCAGATTTGGTTTCACGTTCTGTTGCAAGGGGAAATTCTCATCAGGCGTTTTACAGCGTCGTTGAGGGCAACGCGCGCTGTACGGGACATTCTGCGTGCGACGCTATAATCGCGGAAAACGGCAGAGTTGACGCACAGCCCGCGCTCAATGCCTCAAACGTAGACGCAGAACTAATCCACGAAGCCGCAATAGGCAAAATAGCAGGCGAACAGCTTCTGAAGCTTTGTTCTCTTGGACTTACCAAGGAACAGGCAGAGGAGAAAATCATAGAAGGCTTTCTTCGATAGTATACAGGGTATAGTGGACAGTATGCAGTTATGGTATCCGCTGACGCGGATATGATTAGATTGTTTTTATACTAAACGAGCGTAGGCAACCGAGGTGCTTACGCTCTAATTATTTAAAAACAATCTGAAAAACACCTTAGCTTTTAGCCAAATTTTTTTAGAAAAAGCTATTGACAAATCTGTTATAGCTGTATATAATATAATTATAGGTAACTTATCTTAATTTACAGATAAGCTTTCATTGAAATTTAATGAGAATTGAGGTTTTACGATGTCATTAAAAACTATTATTAAAAATATTCAAGGGAATCTCAAATACGGCAAAGCAAATTTTTTTATAAAAAGTTTTTTTCATAATATCCGTCATTACCCTTTCAGATATTTCGTGATATTTTTAAGCGAAGTAGTCATGATAGTTTTATCTCTGTGCGCAAACGGAATAATGATTGATTCAATTGCGGGATATAACGGCGCTGATGACGGCAGAAAGCAAATCATATTCAGATTTTATGATGAGATGATTCGTGATGACGAATATGATAAAAGCATTGCTGAAGGGTGGAGAACGTTTGGTTCATTAAGAGAAAAATTCGATAAATTCATTGAAGATTGTCCGATAGGTATTAAACAAGTCCTGATATATCCCGAAAATAACGATCACAGGGATTCTAAAGTTATGGTGCGGGGATTTGCAAATTACGAAGATATGACGGAATTTTGGACATCAACGTGGACGGGCGCCCCTTTAGCAACAAGAGAACAGTTTGAAAACCCCGGGGACGTTTGCTTTGTCGGAGCTGACCAGGACGCAAGAGTCAGCTATGTCTTTACGGATGAAAACCACGTTCTTTACGGCGGTAAGGAATATCTTATTATCGGAGAAATTCCGGGAGGTTACGGTTTAACTATACTCTTAGGCTCTGAGCCGGATAGTGTTAAAATATACGACGTGTGGATAGATTTTAAAGATTATCCGACTGAAAGACAGGCCAACGAAGTTATAGAAATGTTTTTGCAGATGTTCAGCGAAGGAATCGACGGGTATGGGGTGGTAGGAGTTACCAGCAGTCCTGAGGACTTTGGACTTCTTGAGGTTAAAATGTCGTTTGCAAATATTATAATAACCGCGCTTATTCAAGTTATAGCAATATTCAATGTAATGCTTATTTTCAGATATATTGTAAGTATGCGCAAAAAGGAATTTGCAGTTTACAGACTTTGCGGTTTTTCAAAACGCGCCTGCATTTTAAGTTCCTTGTGTGAGATAATGTGCATTTCACTTATATGTTCTGTAATTTCATTCGCAATATTTGAACTGATAAAGCCTGCGCTTGCGGAACAGTTTTCGGCTGTATCGGCGGCATTCGACTTCGGATATTATCTGCTTATTCTGATAGGATACCTTGTTTTAACGGCGATTATTTTCACGGTATATATTGCGCCCGCATTGAATAAGTCGGTCGTAAACGAATTGAAAGGCGGTCAGGCGTTATGAATTATATAAAAATGGCTTTATATTCATTCGCGAAAAACAAACTGACGTTTATATTTATTATCATTGAAACAGGCGCTTTGTTTTTGGCGCTGAATTTCCTTGTTTCAACTCTCAATGACATAGATATACTGAACCGCGCTTATAAGGACATTCTTGCGGATAACGGCTATACTGTATATGATGAAAACAGTAATGAAAATTTTGTGTTTGAAGGTCTGGATACAAGGCAGTCGCGCGAAAAGATACTTGAAAATCTGACGGGAAATTACAAGGTATATGATATTATATACCTGATGGACGAGAGCGGTGTAATGATTTATTCGATAAGCGACGAAATATATTCAAAGCTTGCTGTGCCTTTGTCATTCGGAAATTACAGTAAGGGCGTATGCAGTCCCGATATATCCCTCGGCGAGTATAATGCAAAATTGCACGACGGCAGAACGCTTACAATTCCGCTCAGCGGCAGGCTTACGCTCAGCACATACATTCCGCAGTGCGGCGCAAGTAAAAGCAACGGATTTTCCACAAAGGATATGTACTCTATATCGTTTAACACACAAAAAACTATAATTATAAACCGTTCGTCTGTCGCGGATTTCATTGACGAATTCCACTTCAGTCCGCAGTTTATAATTCAGTTTGACGACGAAAACGCCGAACAGAATATAAAGAAACTCAACGAAAATGCGTCGGCATACAGCGGTGAACTGATACTTGAAAATACCGAAAAGGCATCAGAACGCAGCTTTATGAAATTTATGCCCGTGATAGTATGCGTACTGATTATCACGCTTATAGGAACGCTAAGCATTTCAATGATACTTCACACGCAGAATGAATACAGAAACGGCTGTTTGTGGATATGCGGATATTCAAGAAAGCAGATAATTTTCTCGCAGGCAGTGAATATTCTTTTTCCCATGATTATAGCCGCGGCAATCGGCGTTATAGTGTTTGCCGTATGGAGATTATTTGAAAACAGTCCCGCAGCGGGAATGTCGATAAGCATATATAATTTCGCGGTTTCAATTTTAATGTGCCTGCTGCTGACAGGCACGGCAACGGCGATACCGTATTTCAAAAGTATAAACAAATCGCCGATTGAGTATTTGAGGAGAGTGCAGTAAAAATCGGACAGACTGTATATAAAGCCCCATCTACTTTGTCAGCGGCACAGCGGCAGGCACAAAGCCTAGCCGCTGTGCCGCTTCCGCGTATCTGGGGCTTTCTATACAGTCTGAATTTTGACTTTTTATTTCAAATTAACATTAAGCCAATCCAGCATCTTTTCGGCGTCATCTGCCGCTTTTACCTTGTCGTTGGCAAAAATGACAATACCGTTTTCGTCAATGATATAAGTCGTTCTGACAACTCCCATTGTTGTCTTTCCGTACAGCTTCTTTTCTTTCCAGGTGTCATACGCTTCGATAGCGGTACGCTCCGTATCGGAAAGTATTGTGAATTTCAGCCCGTAGTTTGCTTCAAACTTCTTATGCGCAGCAACCGAATCCTTGCTCACCCCGATTACAACAACATTTTTCTCCGCAAACTCGTTTATTTTTTCGGAATATGCAGCTGCTTGTTTCGAGCAGCCTGGGGTGTTGTCTTTGGCATAAAAGTAAAGTAAAATCTTCTTTCCCGCATATTCCGAAAGAGAATGTACGGTACCGTTCTGGTCAGGCAGTAAAAAATCAGGCGCTTTTGTACCTATTGATAACATTTTTATTTCTCCTTATGTATTCGCCCTCGCCTAAATCTTCATGTAAAGGCAAACGGCGTTATAAATTCCGTGAAAAAGCTAATGAAACTCAAATTTAATTTCAGACAATCTTCCCGTCCGAAATTTCAACCGTCCTCGAACACTTTTCGGCAATTTCGGGGTTGTGCGTGATTATGACAATCGTTTTGTGCTGTTCACGGTTCATTTTTGTTAGCAAGTCCATGACTTCATTTCCCGACTTCTCGTCAAGATTTCCCGTCGGCTCGTCGCAAAGCAATATTTCGGGATCGTTTATCATTGCCCTCGCAATCGCAACGCGCTGCTGCTGACCGCCCGAAAGCTGAGAGGGATAGTGATTAAGGCGTTCCGACAATCCCAGACTTTCGGTTATCTCACGGTAATTTTCAGCTTTTTTCTTCGCAAGCCTTGCGGGGAGCAGAATGTTTTCAGCCGCCGTAAGTTCGGGCAATAAATCAAAGAATTGAAATACAAAGCCTATATGATTAAGTCGAAAATCCGAGGCTTTGTTGTCGTCAAATGCGGTGATTTCGTTGTCGCTGCAAACTATTTTTCCGTTGTCAGCCTTATCAAGCAGACCGATAAGGTTCAGCAAAGTTGTCTTTCCGCTTCCCGATTTTCCGATTATTGCGACAAGCTCCCCGTCATCTACCGTCAAGCTGACGTCATTAACCGCCGCAACCGCGCTTTCGCCTTTGCCGTAAGTTTTGCATAAGTTTTCAAGTTTAATCATTGTTTTGTCCTCGCTTGTTTCAAAATTTCATTTTAAGATTAAAAATAACTGTTTGCTTTGTCAATTTGTCAGATGTAACCAAGAATGTTTTTCAATAACTTTATATCACGACCGTTCATATGTCACTACAACCCTTTTTATATATTATACCACACTTCACCTAAAAAAGCAACCCCATTTTCAGACTGTCGAGAAAGTTTGAATGGGACTTTATATACGGCATGTATCAACCGAAAATCTGTATTGCAAAATCCGAAAAAATGTGTTATAATATCAAAAAAGGGAGGTGGCTCAGTTTAAATTCGGCGCTCTAAGCAGTATTCTCTCTATAATAATCAGGAGGTTTATAATGACAAACCAAGAATTTTTAGAACGTATATACGCTGCGGCAAGCTCCGTATCAGTTCATAAAACATACTCTGCCGAGGAAATTGAAAATAAAATTCGCAATATTTATTCTGGCGTTTTTGACACAAGTAAGATTGTAGAACGTTTTTTAATTATTGGAAGTGTAAATTTTAAGCGTGTTGAAAAACGTTCAAACGATGAATTATCTTTTAGTATTGGGTGGACGTCAAGGGTCGAATATTGGCAGGACATCAACTGCGTTGTTAATTCGACCGGTAATGTCAGGAATTGTGCTGGCATAATAGAGTGGTTTTATATTTCGGAAGAGGGCAAATTTTACAACCAAGACCATAAACTTATTTCCGAAGATGTAGAGGGTTTTGCCGAGTACATTACAACAGTCGAATATGACTACCACCCCGCGCCAACGCAGCGCACATACGATATGCTTAGATTCTTCGGCTGGTATGAGGGCAGACATGTTGACACAACAGCATTTGAACAGGAAATGGATCGTCGCGGAATTAAACTGTCCGAAAAACAGCTTGCGTTTTTTAGAGAATTCAGTGGTTTGCACTTTTCATTTGACAGAGATGCTTGGGGATTTGATTCATTGGAAAGAATTCTGACTGAGAAAGAATACTATTGTGAAGTATCTCGTGAAAAAAATGACTACAAGGTGATTTACTGCGGCTACACTCAGGGTGGACCGCTTGCGATTGATCCTGACGGTATCATAAACTTACTTTGGGGACACCCTTGGGGCAGAACGACAATGGAATGTATAAATCATCTATGCGAGGACGTTCCGGAGGATTACAAATGGATTCCGCCTGATAAATGATGATGTTTAGTTTGTTGACGATTAACCGAAACTTAATGTTCATTGACATTAACGGCTCGTCCGAGGAAATTTCCTCGGACGTTTTCTTTTGCTGTATCTTACCCTTGAAAAAACGCATCTTACCGCATTTCGCTTGCATTGACGCAGAAATTTTGCTATCATAATATCGAAAGGGGCGGTATTATGATACACACGAAAAAATTATGCAAGAAATACGGCGATAATACAGCAGTTTACGGGCTTGATTTAGATGTAGGGAAAGGCGAGTTTTTCGCGTTTTTAGGAGTAAACGGCGCGGGCAAATCAACGACTATAAATATGCTCACAACGTCGCTTGCCGTTACGTCGGGAGAAGCTGTTGTGTGCGGA
This sequence comes from uncultured Clostridia bacterium, assembly GCA_947625455.1. Taxonomy (GTDB): domain Bacteria; phylum Bacillota; class Clostridia; order Oscillospirales; family Ruminococcaceae; genus CAG-115. The sequence continues at coordinate 6,848 of CANQOJ010000079.1, forward strand.
TATGCGATTGATAATGTTACACAGATAAGGCAGAGGATAGGCGTTGTATATCAGGAAAATTGCCTTGACAATATGCTTACGGTAAAGGAAAACCTTATAAGCCGTGCATACCTTTATACAACAGACGCAAAGGCTATAAAACGGAAATTATCCGAGATAGCCGGACTTTTAAATATGAATGATTATATAAACAAGCAGTACAAAAAGCTTTCGGGCGGTATGAAAAGGCGCTGTGAGATTGCGGCGGCGCTTATGCACTCGCCGAAGCTTCTGTTTCTTGACGAGCCGACAACAGGACTTGATCCCGCAACCCGCGCCGACGTGTGGGAAACGATTGATACGCTCCGCAAAAACACCGATATGACCGTGTTTCTCACAACGCATTATATGGAAGAAGCGTCAAGAGCCGACAGAATTGTCATTATTGATAAAGGCAGAAAAATAGCCGAAGGCACGCCGTTTGAACTGAAAGAAAAATATGCGCAGGATACGCTTGTGCTTTATCCGAAAAGCGGTTGTGATATAGGGCGTGATGAAAACGCGCAGAAAGATTTAAACTGCGTCAGAATACATGTTAAAGGAACGCTGTCGGCTTTGCCGATAGTTGAAAAATATAAGGCGCAAATCACGGGATTTGAAGTAATAGGCGCAACGCTTGACGACGTATTTTTAAGAGCAACGGAGGAAAACAAATGAAACAAGTGATAGAGCTTACAAAAAGAAACTGTATTTTATATCTGCGCAACAGAAGCGCCGTATTCTCGTCAATGCTCACAATGATAATCGTAATTGCGGTCATGCTTGTATTTTTGGGCGATATGAACGTAAGCGCAATTACAAGCAGTTTTTTCGGAGATAATGTAAATGATGAAATGACCAAAAACGCAGAGAATTATGTATTCTGGTGGACAGTAGCGGGAGTGCTTTCGGTAAATTCCCTGATGGTGGTATTGACAGTGCTTTCACCCATGATTGCCGACACCGAAAACGGCATAATTCATAGCTTTTATACTTCGCCCGTTTCAAGGTGGAAAATCTCCGCGGGATATGTTTTGGCGGCATGGATATGTTCTTCTGCTTTTGCAGTTGTGACAATGCTCGGAGCGGTCATAATTGCCGCGATAACGGGCTTTGATATAACGTTTAAAGACATAGCCATGTCGGTTTTGTACGCATCGGCAAACGCATTTATGTATGCGGGAATGCTTTATCTTATCGCGGTATTCATTAAAAACACAAACGCATATTCGGGGTTTGGAACGACAATAGGAACGCTGTGCGGATTTATGGGCGGAATATATCTTCCTGCGGGAAGTCTGCCGGACGGCGTACTGTCGGTGCTGAAATGCCTGCCCGTGCTGCACGGAACGGCGCTGATAAGACAATCTCTGACAAACGAAGCGCAGAATACATTGTTATCGGGGATGTCCGAAGAATATTTTGAGGCGCTTGAAAACGAAATGGGAGTGAAAATAGCGTTTGGAGATTTTGTTTTAAATTCGCAGACAGAGCTTGCAATTTTGCTGATTTGCGGTATAATATTCTTAAGCGTAGGCGCGGTCATATTAAAACGAAAAACCGATAGGTGAACAAATGAAGATAATAATAGAAGATATTGCGGACAGCGAGGAAGAAGAAATCATCATTCGCACACATGGCCTTGACGATGATGTGTTAAAGCTTATTGCAAGAATAAAGCTTGGAAAAAATATGCTCACCTGCATAGATGAGCGTGAAAATATCGTGCCTGTAAGGGCTGATGACATATATTATTTCGACGCCGTGGACAACAGGGTTTTTGTCTATCTTGAAAAGAGCGTTTTGGAGATAAAGAAACGGCTTTATGAAATTGAGGAATTATCCGACCTTTATCTTCGCATTTCAAAAGCGCAGGTTGTCAATACAAATATGATAGAATACTTAACTCCCATGTTCAACGGCAGGCTTGAAGCGCATTTGAAAAACGGCGAGAAAGTTATCATATCTAGGCAGTATGTGCCGAACTTGAAGAAATATTTCGGGGTGTAAATTATGCTGAAGAAAATTGTTAATGTCACGGCGGTTATTTCTGCGTCTGTAATGCTCGTTTATTTTTTGTACAGCTGGATATCATACGGGAATGATATAACACAAAAGCAAATGCCTGTTACCGATTTGCCAGCTATACTGATTATATCGTTTATCTGCGCGGCAGGCACGGTATTGATAAACGGCTCTGATGAAGCAAAAAGCCGCAAGGGAACAATTCTGCGCTATATTATCCACATAATATTTCTGACAGCTGTTGTGCTGACGGGAGGATATATTCTCGGCTGGTATACGCCGAGCGTTTTGGGAATAGTCATGATGCTGTTATCAATTGCTTTTGTTTATGCCGTCACTTTCTTTTCTCTTTATTATACGGGCAAAAAAACAGCCGATAAGGTCAATGAAAAGATAAAAGAAAATAATAAGAATGGATAAATTCGGCTTATCTCCCCGTCCGAAGTTTTCGCAGGCTGAAAAACAAAGACGGTCAGAGCGACTTTTTTGGCTAAAATCCTGAAAACCCATTGACAAAAGCTGTAAGGCGTGATATAATGTAAAGTGCTACACAACTGAATATGGTTTTAAAGCAAGTCATACACTTTGCCATATGGTAAAAGTGCATGTCTCTTTTTCGTGTGCTTGTTTTAAAACCAGTAACGAGTTGTGTAGCAGCAAGTGAGTTATGCATTTTTCGTGCGTAGCTTTCATGCTGCGCATTTTTATTTTGCGGGAAATTGCGCGGCAAAAATAACGTTATACCGCAATAATAAGGAGGATTAGTTATGAAACTAAAACAAATTGCCGCGTCAATAGTGGCTGCGGCGGTCGCTTTTTCAACAGTTGCGTTCAGCGCATTTGCTCAAGAAGCGAAAGACGAAAAAGTCACGCTTATGACGGCTGACCTTACGACAGACTTAAAGACAAATATGGTCTTTGTT
>CANQOJ010000080.1 GCA_947625455.1 uncultured Clostridia bacterium
GCGGTGACGTTGGTTTCGGAAAGACGGAAGTTGCATTGAGGGCAGCGTTTAAGTGCATAGAGGGCGGGAAGCAGTGCGCCTTGCTTGCGCCTACAACAGTTCTTGCCTGGCAGCATTACCAGACCGCAACCGCACGAATGGAAGGTTTTCCGATAAATATCGCCATTCTGTCGCGCTATAAAACGCCGAAAGAGCAAAAGGAAATACTCAAAGGGCTTGCTTCGGGCAGGATAGACTTTGTGATAGGAACGCACAGGATTGTTCAAAATGACGTTAAATTCAAGGATTTAGGTCTTGTGATAATTGACGAGGAACAGCGTTTCGGAGTTGCGCATAAGGACAAGTTCAAGGAGAATTTCACGGGCGTTGACATTCTCTCCCTTTCCGCAACGCCCATTCCGCGCACGCTTAATATGGCAATGAGCGGGATACGCGACATGAGCGTTCTTGACGAGCCGCCGCAGGACAGACAGCCTGTTGCGACATACGTTGTCGAGCATGATATGGGAGTAATCTGCGCGGCAGTGCAAAAAGAACTCCGCCGCGGCGGGCAGGTATATTATATCCACAACCGAATTGAAAGCATATACGGCTGTGCCGAAAAGCTTCAGGAAATGCTTCCTGACGCGAAAATCGGAGTTGCCCACGGGAGAATGCCCGAAAACGAACTGCTTGAAGTGTGGAGAAAGCTACTTGACGGCGAAATTGACGTGCTTGTTTGCACAACTATCATTGAAACGGGAGTTGATGTCCCGAATGTAAATACGCTTATCATTGAAGACGCGGATTATATGGGCTTGGCGCAATTGCACCAGCTAAGAGGGCGCGTCGGACGGACAAACAAGCGCGCTTATGCCTATTTCACATATAAACCCGGAAAAGTGCTGACCGAAATATCCCACCGCAGACTTGAAGCGATACGCGAGTTCACGCAATTCGGCAGCGGTTTTAGAATTGCGCTCCGCGACCTTGAAATACGCGGCGCGGGCAACATTCTCGGTTCATCTCAAAGCGGACATCTTTCAAATATCGGATATGACATGTACTTGCAGCTGCTTGACGAAGCGGTGAGGGAAGAGCGCGGCGAGAAAAATGTTCATAAGACCGAGTGCCTTGTGGATATAAGGATTGACGCATATATTCCCGAAGACTATATTTCAAACCAGGCGCAGAGAGTTGACTGTTACAGAAAAATCGCGCGCGTACAGACACAAGAAGACGCGCTGGATATGACCGACGAACTTATCGACCGTTTCGGAGAGCCGCCCGAAAGCGTTGTGGGACTTATCGAGGTGGCAAGGCTTAGAAATGTCGCAGCCGAATGCGGTATAACCGAAATAACGCAGGCGGGTGATGAACTTACGTTTTTCCTCTCAAAAATTGAGCCCAACCGTCTTGCGGCGGCAGGCGCGGTTTTCGGGAAAAGAATGCGCGTTGAAACTGTCGGCAAGCCTAGATTTACTCTGCTTAATGATAAAGACGGCTCGCCTTTGGAGCTTATGAAACAGACGTTTTCGGTCATGGACGATTTAGAGGTAAGAGGTAAGAAGTAAGAGGTTAGAGTTCGTCTAGAGGCTAGACGCGTTATGCGCGTCTAGCTTCTAGATGACCACGTCCGGGCGCTCCGGGGTGCAGCCACGGCTTTGGCGAAGCGGAAAGGTTGTTTGAATAGGCGATATGCGCTTCCCGCTTCGCCAAAGCCACGCGCTGCGCGCGGCAAATTCGCTACGCGAATTTGAGTGGCTGCACCCCGGAGCGCGCCGGATCATGCGCACCTTTCCTTTTCAAGGTTTTTATTCAGTCTGACAGCACGCTGATTGAAATTCAGCGTACTATGTAAAATTATAAACGCAGGTGAAAAAATGACAAAGACAAAAAAAACAGCTTTAATAATCGCAGGCATTGTCCTGCTTATAGCGGCGGTTACGGGAATGTGGCTTGTGTATCAGTCGAACATAACCCCCGCAGCCGCTGGCACAAAGACAATAACGGTAAAAGTGATTTCCGACCGCGACGGCGTTAACACCGAAAATCAGTACACCACAGATGAAGAATATCTCGGAAGTTTTCTCGAACATCAGGGCTTAATCGAGTTCGACACCTCAACTTACGGCAGGTTCATAACAGGCGTTATGGGTTATAAGGCAAATACCGAAGAACAATCGTGGTGGAATATCCTTGTAGACGGCGCGTCAGCGACAACAGGCGTTGATGAAATTGCGGTTTCTGACGGCAGCGTCTACACGCTTCAGCTTGTGATAGGATGGTAGTTAAAGTTCAAAGCGTCACCAGAATTGCGCTGTTTGGTGCGCTCCTTTATGCTTCACAGTTAGCGCTGTCCTTTCTTCCGAATATTGAGATAGTAACGCTTCTGATTGTCCTTTTCACAAAACATTTCGGCAAAGAGGGCACGTTTTCGTGCTTCGTTTATGTCCTGCTTACGGCATTTACATGGGGATTTGGATTGTGGTGGATAACATACCTTGTTGTATGGCCCTTGTTCTCGCTGGTCGTTTACAAATTGCGCAATATCGACAACTGGCTCGTCTGGGCAATAATAAACGCTGTTTTCGGATTAAGCTTCGGCGCATTGTTCGCAGTGCCATACATTATAGTATCCCCCGCATACGCGCTTTCGTACTGGATTTCCGGCATTCCGTTCGATATTTCTCACTGCCTCGGAAATTTCATCTCGGCTCTGGTTTTGGGCAAACCCCTTGACCTGGCTCTTGGAAAAATAAAACAGATTTTTGAAAGAAAAAAGTGATTAAGGGTGGTTTTAGCAAGGGGGAAAACCTACTAGAAACTAGAATTTAAGAGATTAGAGGCTAGAGTTGAAGTCAAAACAAGATTTCCTCTTCAAATCTTGTTTTAGTTCAAACTCTAGCCTCTAGCTTCTTAATCTCTAACCTCTAGCAGGTTTTCCCCCTTGAACCCCTTTTCAAAACTTTCTATTACGGCTGATGAAGATAAGGTTCTTTGGCGCATAAAAGAAAAACAACATTAAATTTCAAACAATGACGGCGTTATAAAGTTTTTAAAAGGGCGGATTGTGAGGACTTCGTCCTCACAACCCTGTTTGAGGGGAAAACTTTTTCCAAAAAGTTTTCCCCTCAATAATTATAAATTACGCCATTATGTTAATCTTCTCTGAACTTGAACATCTGTATTCTGTCGTGGAGGAGCTGTGCCTGGGAGGACATTTGTTCGCTTGCCGCGGCGCTTTGCTCGGCGGTTGCGGAGTTGTTCTGGACAGCGTCCGTGATTTGCTTTATGCCGATATTGATGTGTTCAATTGCCTCGGACTGCTTTTCGCTTGACTTTGCGATACCGCTGAGTGAAGTCTTGACAATCTCTGATGTTGTCGCAACATTTTTAAGCGACTCGTCAGCCTTAACCGAAATCTGACGTCCGTTGTTTACGGTGGTCATAACGTTTTCAACAAGCGAGTTGATATTCGCGTTTGAAGCCGCTGTCTTAGACGCAAGCATCTGAATTTCCTCTGCAACAACCGCAAATCCCTTGCCCGATTCACCTGCGCGCGCCGCTTCAATAGCCGCGTTTATAGCGAGAACATTTGTCTGGAATGCAATTTCGTCAACTGCCTTAACAATATTGCTGATTTTTTCCGAAGCGTCCGAAATGGCGTTCATAGCGTCGTGCATATCGCTCATGTTGCGCGAAGATTCGCTGATTTCCGCGAATGCCGTTTCCATAGCCTCAAACGCTCCGCGAATGCTTTCGTTATTCTTCATGACATCGGAAGTCATATGCTCGATAGATTCCGAAAGTTCCTGGATAGAAGAAGTCTGCTCTGTACTGCTCTGCGCGAGCGACTGTGCGCCTGCCGCAACCTGGTCAGAGCCGAGCGCAACCTGCTCTGCGACTGCGTTTATCTCCGAAAGCGTGTTGTTCAGCGTGTTTGAAATATTTTCAAGCGCAATCTTTATCTGCGCGAAATCGCCTATGTAGTTTCTTTCAAGCTTGAAGTCAAGGTTGCCGTCGGCGATTTGATTAAGCACGCCGGAAACCTCGCTGATGTAGCCTATATAGTCGTTCAGTCTGTTTGAAGTTTGCGAGAAGTTTTGGGCAAGTTCGCCGACTTCATCTCTTGATTTTACGTCAACCGTAGCCGAAAGATCGCCTTCAGCAATCTTCTTTGCGGTGTGGTTGAGTTTTTCAATATTGCGGGTAAGTCTGAATGCAACGATAAACGCAGCAGCTGCCGCAACTATAACAACTATAAGCATGGCAATACCGCAGCTTACTCTGAAACTTCTTCCTCTTGCGTCAACTTCGTTGAAAGGCACCGAAGTAACAAGCGTCATTCCGTTGTTTAAAGCGCGTGTGGTAGCCGTGTATTTAGTGCCGTTGTAGGTTGCGGAAACGGTCTTTTTGTCGTTGTTGCCCGAAGAAATAAGCGACGAGAGAGCGTTTGTACCGCCGTTTTTGTCAAGATCCGAAATCGGAGTGCCGAGTTCTGTACCTTCATGATAAAGTATCGAAGAACCGTCAGAGCCGATTACCATTGCGTCCGCGCCGTTGTACATAACGCTTGCGTGCGAAAGTTCCTCAATGGTAGAAAATTGCAAATCCATGCCGATAATTCCGAGGTTTTCGCCGTTTACAAACAGCGGAACAACGTATGAAATCATATAAACGCCGACATTCTCGTTGAGGTACGGATCCATCCATGTAGGCTTGCCGTTGTTTACGGGGATATAATACCAGCCGACATGGTTAAGGTCTGTCTTGTCAAAAACTGAAAAGTCCGTGCATTCAACCTCGCCGTAAGGCTCTGTTGTGCTGTTTCTCATGTAGAACATACCCGAAGTAGGATATGCAATGTCGGGACTGTATCTTATGTAAGATGAAATAGCGCCGTCAGTCTTTTCGCCTGCCGCAAGAAGAATGGGGGCAATTTTAGCGGTGTAGCTGTCAACATACGCTCTTGAGCTCTTAAACTGCGCGAAATCATCAAGCGTATTGAGCGCGTAGCTTGCCAGAGTGTCAACCGACTGCTCAACGCGCTTCAGATACCCGTTAAGCGACTCCGCGGCTTCTTCGCAAGAGTTGTTTATAATCTCGTCGGAATCCTCGTTTATTATCTGATTTGAGAAAATAAAGCTGAGAGTGCTGACGGAAAACGCGCCTACCAAGGTGCATACAATAACAACAAGCGCTATTTTAAACTTGATTTTCATTATTTTAAATCCTGCCTTCCCTACAACAAATTGTAATATATCCTAACTATATACTCTATATTGTACAACATTTTGCCCTTAAAGTCAAGTAATTAAATCCTGTTTTGTACATATTATACAAAATTATCGCTAAATTTTAGTTGGCAGTGTAATTATCCGTATTTATTTTTTTACGGCATATTAAAAGCGGTTGAAATAATCGGCAGTTTGTGGTATAGTTAAAGTAGTAAAATACTGAACAATATATTCAAAGGAGGATATAAAGTGAATTGGGGTATTATTGCAACGGGAAATATAGCCGAAAAGTTTGCAAAAACCATAAACGCCATGTCTGATGAAAATCAAAGGCTTGCTGCGGTGGGTTCACGCAGTTTGGAGAGGGCGGAGGAGTTTGCGAAAAAGCACGGAATTGAACGGTTTTACTCGTCATATGAAGAACTAGCAAATGACAAGCAGATTGACGCGGTGTATATCGCAACGCCGAACAATCTGCATTTTGAAAACACCATGCTTTGTTTAAACGCGGGAAAGCATGTTTTGTGCGAAAAGCCGTTTACCGTAAGCGCAAAGGATTGCGAAGAACTTTACCGCGCGGCTGATGAAAAGCAGTTATTTATAATGGAGGGATTTTGGATAAGATTTCTTCCGCTGTATGCTGAACTTTTGAAGATAATAAAAGAGAAAAAGTACGGAGAACTTCGCCATGCAAGGTGCGAGTACGGATTTATTGCAAAAGGAAAGCGCCGCGAGAGGAAATTCCTGTCGGAATTAGCGGGCGGCGCGCTGCTGGATATAGGCGTTTACTGCCTGGGATTTTTGCATATGGTCATGGGCGAAGAACCCGAAAGCTTTGACACGCAGGTTAAATTCAACGAGTATGGAACTGACGAGTACAGCGTTGTTCAGCTTGCCTATCCAAACGGTAAAACAGCGCATTGTCTGCAGACGATAGGTTTGAACATAGAACGCCGCGCCGCGCTGTATTTTGACAACGCAAGCATTTATTTTCCCGACTTTCAGGGCGCGTATTCAATGACGGTAAAGCCCGTTGAGGGCGATGAATATACCGTTGATTTACCGCCCCAAATAAACGGCTTTGAGTATGAAATTCGGGAGATGACAAACTGCATAAAACATGGAAAAATCCACAGCGATATTTTTACCCCCAAAGACAATATAGCTGTTTTAAGGCTTATGGACAGTATAAGAAATAGGTGGGGATTAAAATTCAAATGCGAATAAACAGACTGTATATAAAGCCCCATCTGCGTTGTCAGCGTCTGGGGCTTTCTATACAGTCTGAAAAGCTCTTATTATTGTGAAATTTTAGCAAAATCCGAAGTGATAAAATCGCTTTGGGCTGTTGCTATGTCTTTTCTCGCGCCGACCGATACCGAGCCGAATGTTACGCTGTCGGCAGTCGCTGTAGGTTCTGAAAGCTGAAGAACAAGAACCGCGTGAAGCGTCTGAGTTGATTTGTAGTTGTGGGTAAAATCAGCCTCGTAGAAATAGTAAATGTAGTGATTGTCCTTTACAGAGCCAAAAGAGCCTGTTTCGTGTGATGTTCCTATGTAAGCCTCGCTGAACGTCACATTTTCAACGCTTGTTATTTTTGCGCTTGATGAAGCAACGGATAAAGCGTTATATCCCGTGAGCTTTGAAATAATCAGGCTTCCCATGCCGTTAGTGTTTGCAAGTATCTTGTTTATCTGCTCGTCAAGAGTTGTTTTCACCGCATTTTCAAGCATTTCTTTCCTGTTGCCGTTTAAGTCTTCGGTTGACAGCAGACACACGCTGTCAGCCTTTACGGTATATTCATGCTCGGTTTCTTTTAATATGTATTTGTCTTTCAGGGCATTGTTTTCGTTAAGTTTTACAACAACCTTATCCCCGTCTTTAAACGTATCCTTATCGTCAGTTCCGACAATGCTGAAAGAATAATTGCCGTCAAGTTCCAAGTCGCCCGTGTACTCGACCGATAGCTTGCAGAACGGTGACGAACCCGTAACTTTCAGCGAAACATCTTTGAAAATATCCGCGCTCGGCTTTTCCTCAAGACCGCTCACTGTAAATGTAAGCTCTGTGTTTGCAACGCCGATTTTCGCGTTTTTCAATATTTCCTCGTCCGTTTTCACATTGATTTTGACTGTATCTCCGTTAGAAAGTGCGCCGTTGTTTTCGGGAGGTTCGATTTTAAAGCTTGCCAGAAGTTCCGCCGCCGAAAGTGTATTCATATCTCCCAGCATTGAGAGAACATACCCTTGGTCGGTTGTAATAACGGCGCTGCCCTCGCCGTTGTAACCCGTAAATTCAACTCCAACGCATTTTTCAAAGTCGATTTCGGCTTTTACTCCCGAACAGCCCGAACAAACAAATAACGAGAGTAAAATCATTGCCGTAAAGATTAAGCATTTTTTCATTTTGTTTCTCCTTTTTAAATTATTTTAATTTCCGCGATAAAGAAACTTTGCCGAAAATAATCACTCCCAAAAAACAAAAAAGTGCGCAGCCGAAGCAGCGCACCCATAAAAATGCAAGCTCCGATTGCTGCGACACAATCTCGTATATCATTTCATATTAACTGACGGCATACGAAAACAAAGCCCACACTTTTATTCAAATAAAAGTGTATGCCATCAGCATAAATATATGAGATTATGTCGCAAGAAAATTATAGCATACTCTCAAAAAAATGTCAATATCATTTTGAAAAAAATCGGAGAACAAAAGATTATATATTTACGGTAATTAAACACAGCGCTTAAAAACGGAATACTCACGTTTATGTTGGAAAAGATAAAATCGAGAAAAGAGTTTGCGCGTAAAGTTTTGTAACATTTGTGAAAATAAAGCATATGTTGTAATGCCGCAAAGTCTTTTTACTTGGAAACCAAAAGGTCGGTGATTATATGTCAGTCAGTGTAGATAATGAAAATTTTGATAAAGAAGTTCTTAAGACAGAGGGGATAGTACTTGCGGATTTTTATTCCGACAGCTGTGTGCCGTGCAGGCGGGTATCTCCCGTACTTGCACAGCTTGAAGAAGATTACAGGGACAAGATAAAGCTTGCGAAAATCAACGTAAATCTTGACGCAAAACTTGCAAGAAAGTATGTCGTCAGGGCAGTTCCTACCATCGTTTTCTTCAAAAACGGAGAGGAGTCCGCAAGAGTTGTCGGCGCGGCGGATAAATCCGAATATTCCTCGGTAATAGACAAAATGATTAAATAGAAGTTAAGAGGTTAGAGACTAGAGTTCGTCTAGAGGCTAGAGTTGAAGTCAAACAAACTATAAACAGTAGAGGTAACGTTTGAATTAAACTCTAGCCTCTAACTTCTTAAATTCTAGCCTCTAGCCTAAGACAACACCGCGCATAAATTACACACAGTCTTTAATCGGTGTTGCCTAAAAAATCAAAGGAAAATAATGAAAATGTCTGAAAACAAATTTAACGGTAAACAAAGCAGGGAAGAACTTGACGTGTATGATACAGTAATAATCGGCGGAGGACCTGCGGGATTGTCCGCGGCGGTTTACGCAAAAAGAGCGGAACTTGATTTTATTGTTGTTGAAAAAGAACACGGCATATCAGGTCAGATAGCCGAAAGCGAATGTGTAGACAATTACCTCGGATTATACGGCGAAAACGGGTATGAACTCGGTGAAAAATTCAAAAGCCATGCAGAAGCGCTAGGCGTTGAGTTTCATGTAGGGGAACTCACGGAAATTATTCCCGAAAACAACATCTATAAGCTTCTGGTTTCGGATAAAGAACTGTACTCGAAAACCGTTATATATGCCGCGGGAGCGGTGCACAGGAAACTTAATGTAAAAGGCGAAGCCGAATTTACGGGAAAAGGCGTTTCCTACTGCGCAATATGCGACGGCGCGTTTTACAGAGATGCGACTGTTGCGGTTATAGGCGGGGGAGATACGGCGCTAAGCGAGGCGGTGTATCTTTCGGGAATTTCGGACAAGGTGTATCTTGTTCACAGAAGAAACGAGTTCAGGGCAAACAAAGCCTTGCAGGAGAGGGTAAGGTCAAAGGACAACATAACCGTACTTCTCAACGCTTCCGTTGAGGAAATAACGGGCGGGGAAACAGTTGAAGAGCTTATAATCACGCAAAACGGCGAGAAGAAAACACTCAAAACAGAGGGCATATTCATAGCTGTCGGAACAGTTCCCGAAAGCGCGGCGCTTAGGGGAATAGCACAGCTTACGCCGAACGGCTATGTTGCGGCGGGCGAAAACTGCACAACGACCGCAAACGGAGTTTTCGCGGCAGGAGATGTGCGCACCAAATTTCTGCGTCAGGCAATAACCGCCGCAGCTGACGGGGCAAATGCCGTGTATTCGGTTGAAAAATACTTGGCCGATTTAGAAGTTAGAGGTTAGCGCATTATCCGCCTTACGGCGGATAACGCTGTAAGAGGTTAGAGTTGAGGTTAAAACAACTTTAGCCAAGGAAAAGTTGCCCCATTCGTAATGACCGGAACGTACTTTTCCTTTTCAACGCACGCCTGATCCTGCGCGCTCCGGGGTGCAGCCACTCAAATTCGCGAAGCGAATTTGAGCGCGCGTTGCGCGTGG
>CANQOJ010000081.1 GCA_947625455.1 uncultured Clostridia bacterium
GTATCAGATTGCACTTGCGGAATGCCTGATAATTGCACATAATGTTGATTAGCTTCACTCTCGCACTGTCAAGATTTTCCAAGGCTATTGCCCTCAAATCTTCCCAGGCATAAATTATGTTGTAGCCGTCAACAAGCAGATATTCCTCGCCTTTTGAAGTTGGCGCAGGCTTGTGTGCATTTTCAATTGCTTTGTCCCGCCGCATAGCCGTTCTGTTGTCAGACGCACCGCGATTTTTTATCTTCCCGTATGTCCGCTCAAATATCTCCATAAGCTCCTTGTCGGTCGCAATTCGCGCCTTGTAGGAATTTATCTCGGTTTCGGTGACTGCCTGCGGTTTTGCGAGAATGCTTCCGAGGTGCATTTTATCGGGTACTTCGTTCCATTTTACCAGACAGCCCGCGCCATGAGCGCAGAAAATGCTGTCCGCAGTGTTTTCAACGTCAGCGTTGAAGTCATAGCCTGTTTTTTCAATGACTTCGCTCTCATTATGACAAGGAAAATACCCCTTTACAACGCACGACAGCCTGCCCTCACCGTGAGTGTAGGCTATTACTTCTTTCTGATACTCCCGCATTTCCGACACTGGGCAAACTCCCTCAATAACCGCATTCAAGCCTGCCGTCTGGGGAGACGAAAATTCCGCTCCCATTCTTTGCATATCGGAAAGCGCCCGTCCGACTGACATTTGCGGTACTTCGAGCGTAAACTCGTAAAACGGCTCTAAGAGCATTGATTTCGCGCTTGCAAGACCTTGCCTTACCGCGCGGTAAGCGGCTTCTCTGAAATCCCCGCCTTCGGTATGCTTCGGGTGGGCTTTTCCAGATTTGAGGGTTATCTTTATGTCGGTTATGGGCGAACCCGTAAGAACTCCGATATGCCGTTTTGCGCTTAACTGCGCCATAATATGCCGCTGAAATGTTTCGTCAAGATTACGGCAGTCCCTTGAAAACACCACTCCGCTACCCCTCGGCAGCGGCTCTAACAGCAAATGCACCTCTGCATAATGCCGTAAAGGCTCAAAATGCCCTACTCCCTCTGTTGCTTCGGTTATTGTTTCGCGGTATGATATGTCGCTGTCAGTGAACTTTACGTCAAGTCCGAAGCGCTCTTTTATGACATTCTTCAGCACTTCAAGCTGAATATCCCCCATAACCTCGGCTTTTATCGCGCCTTTGAACAGCGTAAATCCCAGCTGCGGGTTTTCCTGTTCAAGAATTTTGAGCTTTGAATATGCGTCATTTATATTTACGCTGCCGTCAAATTCAGCCTTACAGGTAAGCGCCGCATGTATCAATGGTTCTTCGGGCGGTTTCTGACAGCCGAAACACTGATCTGCATAGGTTTTCGTAAGCCCCGCAACAGCGCACACTTCTCCCGCTTCGGCTTTTTCGACAGCGGTAAATTTCGCCCCGCTGTACAATCGCATACGGCTTATTTTCTCGCCGTTAAGTTCTTGTCTTACATGAAGTTCGCCGCCGTTTACTTTTATGAAAGTTTCGCGCGCGCCCGTCTTGTCAGATGATATTTTGAACACCTGCGCCGCAAACCCGCTGTATCTCTCCTTTGGCTCGGCATATTTTTCGAGGATTTGCGCAAAATCCGCGACATTCTCGTTTTTAAGCGCAGAACCGAACACAACGGGAAACAGAGTGCGTTGTTTTATTGCATTTGCAATAACGTTATCGGGAACTTCTCCCTTTTCCAAAAGGCAGTTCATGCACTGCTCGTCAAACTCCGCGGACGTTTCGGCAATATTCTCCGAAAAGTCCGCAAAACGCTTGTCTAATGACTTCAGTTCATCAAAAAGTTCGGTTTTGGATTTATGGGTTATGTCCATTTTGTTCACGAATGCGAACACGGGCAGTTTTGCCCGTTCGATAAGCTGTAAAATGGAACGCGTTCCGCTCTGTACGCCGTCTGTTCCGCTTATGACAAGCACCGTGCAGTCCGATATCGAAAACGCTCTCTCCGCGTCTCCCGCAAAATCGGTATGCCCCGGGGTATCGATAAGCGTAAATTCCGCTTCGGAAAGCCTTAACATAGCCTGCTTTGAATATATCGTTATCCCTCTCGAACGTTCCTGAACGTCATTGTCAAGAAACGCGTCGCCGTTGTCAACTCTGCCTTGCTTTCGTATTTCTCCCGCGTAATACAAAAGAGCTTCGGAAAGCGTTGTTTTTCCCGCGTCAACATGCGCCGCCATACTAACCGCCAGCCGTTTCAAAAATGCGCCTCCTCAAAAGAAACGGGAATTGCCGTTAAAAGCAATTCCCGATTTCGGGCATAATTATCCCCGAAACTTGTTGTTATTTGTTGATAATAACGCTTGCCGTGGCATATTCTTGACAGCTTGCCACCGAAATGTTTACAATGTACCCCTCGCGCTGTTCGAGCATTTTAGCCCTGCCGTCAAGAATAACAAACGGCGTACCCAGCCTGTCGCGAAGAATGGAAATATCCTTTGCGCGTATAATTCTCATGCCCGTTCCTATCGCCTTTGCAAAGGCAATTTTTACGCAGTAATTCTCCGCGATAAGCTTCGGATTCAGCTTATGCTGAACAAAAAACCTTATCTCGTCAGCCGAAAAATAGTCTGACAGAAATCTCTTGTTCTTCTGGCTTTTCACAATTCTGTCAATCTCAACGATTGCAGTTCCCGTGCGAATAAACATATTACTTGACACTGTCGTTCAATCTCGCGCGGAGAGCGTTAGGAAACTCCCGCACGATTGCCTCCCTTGTTATTTTGTCGGGATTGAAGATAATTCCCACTTTGCCGTAGTCCTTATGCTCGGCAAACAGATACCTCGCGTCCTTTTCAAGACCTGTAAAGGCATGAACAGTAGCGTCCGCGTCGGGTTCGTTTTCCATGGGGTAACAGCAGAAATCTTCCGCCCTGGACAAATCCACCGTAATCATGCGCTTTCTCTTGCGTCTGCCGATTATTTTGTCAATGTCAAGTTCGTTGTTTGTAATGATATACTCATACTCAACGTCCAGACCGCTCAGCAGGTAAACGCCCCCAACCACCGCAGCGCCCGCAACAACCAAAAACGCCAGAAATCCTGTTATCAAAGCCAGAAACAACAGCCCCGCCGAAACTACCGCCAAGCCGACTATAATAAGCACAGCCTTAATTCTGTCTTGGGTTGTTCTCGCTTTTACAACAAGCTGTTCGCAGATATTGTCCATATAACTCTCTCCCGATACTATTTAACAAAATCATTGTAACATATTTTTTTTCAATATTCAAGTACTTTTTTATCTATTTTCCATAAAATTTTATTGTGAATGTCGGAGAATTTATCTTTTAGATAAAAATTTCGTGATAAAAGTTCAGAATGTGTTGAAATTTCCGAATGATTTTGGTATAATTAAAGATGTATGATATTCCTTAGAAAGAGGTAATTTTTATATGCCTTGCTTTGCCGACAAGAAGAGAGTTGTTATAAAGATAGGAAGCAGTACGCTGGCTTATCCCGAAACGGGAAACCTTAATATACGCAAAAGCCGTGAACTTGTCGAGGTTTTGGCTGACTTAAAAAATTCGGGCAGAGAGATTATATTTGTCACAAGCGGTGCGCAATGCGTAGGCGCGGCAAAGGGCGGTTTTCTTCAGAAACCGAAAGACACGCCCTCTAAACAGGCTTGTGCGGCAATAGGTCAGAGCGAACTTATGAAGTTCTATTCCGAGACTTTTGAACAGTATAACCACAAGGTCGCACAGCTTCTGCTTACCCGCGATGTTATAAGCAACAAAACGAGAAGAACTAACGTTATAAATACGTTCAACAAGCTTTTTGAGCTGAACGTCATACCTATAATAAATGCAAATGACGTTGTATCAATAAAACAGCTTGACTTTGACGAAAACGACACTTTGTCGGCTATTGTCGCAACACTCTGCGACGCTGATTTGCTGGTTATACTTACGGACGTTGACGGGCTGTATGACGACGATCCGAGACTTCCGACTTCAAACTTCATTCCCGAAGTTGACAGGATAACCCCCGAAATTATCTCAATGGCGCAGGGTTCGGGCGGAGTTTTAGGTTCGGGCGGTATGCTCACCAAGATTGAAGCGGCACAGATTGCCACAGAAGCGGGTATAGATACCGTTATAATCGGAAACAAAGATCCGCAGCTTTTATACGAGCTTTTTGAAAGCGACAACGCTAAATGCACATTCTTTAAAGGACAGGAGCGCTGAATATGGAATATATTGAAACACTCGGACTGAACGCGAAAAATGCCGCGCCTTTGCTTGCTAAAACGGGAGCGGGGGTTAAGAACGAGATGCTTCGGGAAATTGCCGACAGCATAAGCGCAAACAAGGAGCGCATTATCTTGGCTAATAACATTGACATTGAAAACGCGAAGAAAAACGGCATGAGCGAAGCTATGCTTGACAGGCTGACCTTGACCGAAAAGCGCATAAGCGCAATGGTTGAGGGCATAGAAAAGGTCATTTCCCTTGACGATCCTATCGGCGAAGTGATAGGCGGGGGAGAACTTAAAAACGGCTTAAGGATAGTCAAAAAGCGCGTTCCTATCGGCGTTATCGGGATTATTTTCGAGAGCAGACCTAACGTAACCGTTGACGCTATGGCGCTTTGCTTTAAGGCGGGAAGCGCGGTAATACTGCGCGGGGGTTCTGACGCAATAAACTCAAACAAGGCGCTTGTCAATATAATGCGTGACGCTATGAAGGAGTACAAAAACTGCGTTCAGCTTGTTGAGGACACGTCGCATGAAACAGCTGAAAAGCTGATGAAGCTTAACAAGTACGTTGACTTGCTTATACCGCGCGGCGGCGGCAGGCTTATTCATACGGTCATTGAAAAGGCGACAATCCCCGTTATACAGACGGGCGAGGGCAACTGCCATGTTTATGTTGACGAAAGCGCGGACGTTGACATGGCGGTGAATATCGTAAACAACGCCAAAACTCAGCGCCCTTCTGTTTGCAACGCGATAGAAAGCATACTTGTTCATGAAAATATAGCCGACGAGTTTTTCAAAAGGCTTTCGGAAGTTTGGAAAGGGAAAGTCAAGATACGTGGTGATGAAGAAACGGCAAAGCGCGTAGAAGTCGAGAAAATTGCGGACGACAACGATTATGCAACGGAATTTCTCGATTACAGGCTTTCATCTAAGGTAGTGAAAAGCGTTGACGAGGCGATTATGCATATAAATAAATTCGGCACTGGACACAGCGAGTGCATTGTTACAAAATCGCTTGAAAATGCGGAGAAATTCCAGAGGGAAATTGACGCGGCGGCGGTTTATGTAAATGCGTCAACGAGATTTACGGACGGCTTTGAATTCGGGCTGGGCGCGGAGATAGGCATTTCAACCCAAAAGCTCCACGCGCGCGGTCCTATGGGGTTGAATGAACTCACTTCATACAAGTATCTTATAAACGGAAACGGGCAAATCAGAGGTTGATTTATGTCGAAAAACAATAAAACTCCCAACACCAACCGCGACAACGTTTTAAATGAACTTTTAAACGAGTTTGACGAGGAAAGAATGTCTGAAAACGCTGATAACGGCAGAGGTGCAGAGGAAAATCTTAACGATACCGAAAAAACGGTTGATAATGCCGAAGATAACGGAAACGTTTCTTCCGAAACCGCCGTATCGCCGAAAAAGCATACGTTTTACTTTGCGTTTGCGGTGCTGGTGATTTTAATGGCGGTTGTGGGAATTGTATCAATTGCCGTGTTTGCGGTAGGGAAGATAAACAATGCGGTCAATTCATCTTCGCTCAGAGATGAATACACAAGGTTTCTTCTGCCCGTTGTGGCAAACGATATAGCGCCGTTTGAAAATGAAAACGAACTTTCAAACTCGGCAAAGATAAACTGCTCTATCTGGAATATTATGTTAAATCACGACACTTCGCTGTACAAGCTTTCGGATACGGGAGAATTTCTTATTCCAGAATATGACGTGGAATATTCGTGCAGAGAGATTTTCGGCTCATCTTCGGGAATTGTCCACAGGACGGTAGGAAGTTCGGATATGAGCTTTATATACAGCGCGGAAAATCACGTTTACAGCTGTTCAAAAGACCTGCACTATTTAAACTATGTGCCCGTTATCACCGAGATGAAGCAGGAAAACGGCATGTATACGCTTACGGTGGATTATTATTCGCCCGCGGTAAGACTGCTTTCGGAGAATATGGGCATAGAGGGCGAAGCGGAGAAAACTATGAAATATATTATCAGCCGTTATGACGGAAAAGATACGCTTGTTGCGGTAGAATTTGCGTCAGACATTGTTGTAAGCTGAATATATAAATACAGGAGGAATATAACTATGAAACACAATATGATGAAGAAAATACTTTCGGGAGTTCTCGCGGGCGCTTTGGCAATTTCGCTCTGCGGGTGCGCGGACAACGGCTATATTATGACGGTAGACGGAACCGATATCAGAAACGGAATTTACCTATATTATCAGCAACTGGCATATGAAAACGCCTGCGATAAACTTAACGAAATATACGGTGAAAGTTCGTCAAGTTCGTCGGGCAGTTCATCAGAAAGTTCATCAAGCAGTTCCGCAAGTTCATCAAGCAGTTCGTCAATGGATTTCTTCACTCAGTCAATTGAAAACAAGTCCTCGTCCGAATGGGTAAAAAACGAAACCTTGAGGCTTGTAAGGCAGTATATAGCAATTCAGAGATTAGCGGCTGAAAAGGGAATTACGCTTACTGATGAAGATAATGATGAGATAAACGACGTCATAAAAGAGATGTGGGAAACCGAAAACTATTATTATCAGCTTTCATACGGTTTCAGCACGCTTGGTGAGTACTATGAAAAAAAAGGCATTTCTCGCGAGAGCATGAAAATGCTTTATGAAGTCAACAGCCTTAAATCCAAGATATTTATGTCGATTTATGACACTGACGGGGAAACTCCTGTTTCAAACGAGGATTTTCTTAAATACGCAAAGGAAAACTACGCGTCTGCGCAGATTATATCCATTCCCTATAACGATAAGTACGGAAAAACAACCACCGATACTCAGAGAATTGAAGAACTTAACGTCCTTGCGCAGTCTTATGCGGATATGCTGAAAGACGGAAAGAGTTTTGTTGACGTTCAGTACGAGTGCGAACTTGCGATAGAAAAGGAGATTGCAGAAGCGGAAGCTACCGACGCATACAACAAAGAACCTGTTGAGGGCAAGACGCTGGAAGAATATGTCAAGGAAGAAGTTGACAAGGTAAGCGTTGACAAAACCGAAACCAAGGACAGCTACAGCATTTTCAGCAAAACCGAAAATTCATCTAGCATTGACGAGGCAGTTTACAAGTACGTTACAACTTCAACCGTTTATGATGTACCCGTAACAATGCCCAGCACAACGGACGGCTGTGTTTATGTTGTAGTGATAAACGACATATCCAAGAACACCGACTGGCAGTCCGACAACCGCGAAGCTGTCCTCACCGAGATGAAAGGCGACGAGTTTGAGGGCTATCTTGACCTTTATTCACAGAATTACGATATTGAAAAGAACTCGTATCTTGTTGACACCAAATATTCTCCCGAAAAACTTTTTAAGTAATACTGTGATTTAGATTTAAAGACTAAAAAAGCACATACTGTCATAAACGGCGTGTGCTTTTGATTTAGGGTGAGTTAAGATGTTGTTAGGACTGAATGACGTTGAATTTTCATATGCCGACAGGACGCTGTTTTCAGATGTGAATTTTGAGATTTACGAGAATGACAAAGTCGGATTTATCGGCGTAAACGGAAGCGGAAAAACCACGCTGTTAAAGCTGATTATGGGAAAAATACAGCCCGACGGGGGAAATATAACCTTTGCTTCGGGGTGCAAAACAGGCTTTATGGAGCAGTTTGCGTTTAAGAATACGGACAAAACGCTTTATGACGAGGCGCTGACGGTGTTCAGTGAACTTGAGGACATGGAATTAGAGCTTGCCGAAATTCACGACAGGATTGATTACGGCGACCACAGCGAAGAAATAATCGAACGTCAGACAAAGCTTTCCGAACAGTTTGAACAAAATGGCGGACTTTACTACAAAAGCTTAGTTAGTTCAGCGCTTCTTGGTTTGGGGTTTTCAAAGAGCGACTTATCGCTTAAAACCGAAACATTAAGCGGCGGACAGCTTTCAAAGCTTCAGCTCGCTAAACTTCTGCTGTCGGGAGCGGATTTGCTGCTGCTTGACGAGCCGACAAACCACCTTGATATTCAATCGGTTGAGTGGCTGGAAAAATTCCTGCTTGATTACAAGGGCGCGTATCTTGTTATCTCGCACGACAGATTTTTCCTTGACAAAATAACAACGCGCACCATTGAACTTGAAAACGGAAAGGTAAGGACATGGAAAGGGAATTACACGCGCTTTCTTGAACTGAAAAAAGAGGACACCGAGCGCAGAAGAAAGGAATATGAAGCGGGAATAAAGGAAATAAACCGCGTCGAGGGGATTATAGAACAGCAAAAACGCTGGAATCAGGCGAGAAATTACGTTACCGCCGCTTCAAAGCAAAAGCAGATTGACAGAATTGAAAAGACGCTTGAAAAGCCTGAGGACGCTCCCGAAACGATAAGATTTTCGTTTCACAGCGACGACGGCTGCGGGAATGACGTGCTTGAAGTCAAGAATTTGGCGCTTTCATTTGACGGCAAGACGCTGTTTTCAAATGTGAACATTGACATCAAAAAGCGCGAGCGGGTTTTTCTTATCGGCGCAAACGGCTGCGGGAAAACCTCTCTGTTTCGCATACTTACGGGTGAATACCATGAAGATTTCGGCAGCGTCAAGTTTGGCGCGAGAGTTAAATTCGGCTATTTCGACCAGGCACAGCGCGAACTTCACAGCGAAAAGACGGCAATAGATGAAATTCACGACGAATATCCGACAATGACCGAAACGGCTGTAAGAACAGCGCTTGCGGCATTTCTGTTCAAGGGTGATGATGTGTTCAAGAAGATAAGCGAGCTTTCGGGAGGGGAGAGGGCAAGAGTTGCGCTGCTGAAACTTATGCTTTCGGGAGCGAATTTTCTGCTTCTTGACGAGCCTACTAACCACCTTGACGTAAATTCATGCGAGGCGCTCGAAAACGCGCTTTTGAATTATGACGGCACGCTGTTTGTCATTTCACACGACCGTTATCTTATAAACAAGCTTGCCGACAGGGTTTACAAGCTCACCTCAAACGGCACGGAAAGCTATTTGGGAAACTATGACTATTATCTCCTGCATAACCGCGAAGATAACGAGGTTATTGAAGAAAAGCCGAAAAAGTCGGACAGCGCGCTTGATTACAGGCAGAAGAAAGAGCGCGAAAGCGAAAAACGCAAGCTGAACACCAAAATCACACGGCTTGAACAGACTATCGAAGAACTTGACGCGCAGATTTCCGAAAAAACAAACGAACTTTCCGCTCTTACCGATTATCAGCGCGCAATGGAGATTTCCGCCGAAATAGACGAGCTTCAAAAGGCTCTGGACAACGCTATGGAAGAATGGGAAACAGCGTCGAAGCAACTGGAGGCGTATAAAAATGACGAAACAGATTAGAGAATATCTTGTAGTTTTGGAACAGTTTTTCAGCACAGAACATACCGCAGAAGAGTACGAAAATTTCCGTTCGCGCCTTTTGCAGAGAATACAGTTCTATCAGCACGAGCGCCTTATTCACCTTATTGTGACCATGTCGTTCGGGGTGTTTTTCCTTATCGCGCTTTCAATGTACCTTGTG
>CANQOJ010000082.1 GCA_947625455.1 uncultured Clostridia bacterium
GGTTATGGTAGGGCTTACCGAGAACAATATCCTGCAAATCGTTGACGTCAGCAAGATGTCGGAAGCTGAAAGCAGGAAAATGATAGAAGAAAAAGGAATACGCGACGCGGTATGCTTTCAGGAAGCTACGGGCGCTGACAACAACCATTTTGTTCAGCTTGTGCTGAACGGAGTGCCGCGCGAGATAAACGGCGCGGGAAGCGGTCTTAATCCCCGCACCGCGATAGGTCAGCGCGCTGACGGCGCGATACTTCTTCTCGTGACAGACGGGAGAGGCTATAAAAGTCATGTTGGCGCGTCTGCCGCCGACCTGATTGAGATTATGACAAGATACGGCGCGGTAAATGCCGCAAATTTAGACGGCGGCAGTTCAACCTGCATGTACTACAACGGCGAATATTTGCAGGACTGCGTAACGTTTTATTACAGCCAGACGTCGTGGCAATTACCGTGCGCGTTTGTCGTAAACTGATTTACGTTTCTTAAAGTTTAGTGATATTTATTTTTGAAAGGCGGATAAATATGTCGGTCAAGGAAAAGGAAAAGCGGACGTCAAAGCTGCCCGCTGCGGCGCTGAAAACATCTGTTCCCAAAAAGATAGGACAAGTTTTCGCGTTTATAGGTGTGTTTTTGCTTATAATTGCAATAACGCTGTTTCTTATGCTGAAAATAATCTGCGCTTACGGCGCGTCAAAGAATACGTTTGCAACGACTGTTCTCGAATCGGGACAGATGAAGTTTTTAGCGTCGCTTGCGCTTTCAAAGGACGAGATACAGGAGATTGTGGACAAGACGTCACTTGTTCAGGTCGGTGATGAAACCGTAAACGAGGGCATGATATCGCTTCCTGATTTCAGCGGAAGTTCTTCGGGTGAAAGCTCGAAAGATATTGAGATAATTGACATAGCGGGGCTTACATACAAAGGTACATTGATGATAATACCCGATCCGTCAAGAGTAAGCGTTACGTCTGTTGCGACAGGCTACGACCAGTGGCCCGACGAGGGTGTTCCGCTTAAGGATTTAGTTGAAAAAGCGGGCGCAATCGGCGGCATAAACGGCGGTATCTACAATTCCACCAACAACTGCGGCGGGTGCGCATACGGCGTGCTTGTTTCAAACGGCGTTATTTTAAGAAACCGTCCGCAGGAATGGGGCGGGCTTATGCTTGTGGGACTTACAAACAACAATATCCTGCAAATAATTGACATAAGCAAGATGACTCCCGAAGAATGCAAGAAAATGATTGAGGAAAAAGGCATACGCGACGCGGTATGTTTTCCCGAAGCGGTAAATGTTGAAACCAACCACTTTGTTCAGCTTGTGTTAAACGGAGTGCCGCGCGAGGTAAACGGCGCGGGCAGCGGACTTAATCCCCGCACTGTGATAGGTCAGCGTGCTGACGGCGCGATTATGCTTCTTGCAACTGACGGGCGCGGATATAAAGGTCACGTTGGCGCGTCTGCCGCAGACCTTATTGAAATCATGACAAAATACGGCGCGGTGAACGCCGCTAACCTTGACGGCGGCAGTTCAACCTGTATGTACTACAACGGCGGTTATCTTCAGGACAGCGTTACATTTTATTACAGCCAGTCCTCCTGGAAACTTCCGACGGCGTTTGTTGTTAAATAACAGCTTTTGCACTCATTTCAGAAAGGTTTTGGCAGTATGAAAAAATTTATCTCAATACTTATTTCCGTAATTTTACTGGCGGGTTGTACGGATACCCATTTGGAATTAAACTCTTCTAGTCAGGACAGTTCTTCATTTATTGTTCCCGATAATTCTGACAGTACGGATAAATCTGACAGTATTGATAATTCTGAAAATACCGAAAATTCGGACGATACTCCTCAAACCGTTTCAGTAAACCTTGTCTGCGCGGGAGATAATCTTATACACAGCCCTATTTACAAACAAGCGTCAAGGAGAACGGGCGGGGACGGCTATGATTTCAGACCTGTGTACGAAGATGTGAAAGACATTGTTTCAACAGCTGACCTTGCGATATTAAACCAGGAAACGATAGTCACAGACGAGTTTGAACCGTCTAATTATCCCACTTTCTGCACTCCCGAAGACTGCGGCGACCAGATGGTTGAAATGGGATTTGACGCTGTTTCCGTAAGCAACAATCACCTGCTTGACAAAGGCGAAAAAGGCTTAAAGGCAACGCTTAAGTACTGGGCTGAAAAACACCCTGAAATTATTTTATACGGCGCGTCTGAAAAGGAAAACAAGGACGACATTCCCACCGCCGAAATAAACGGAATAACGTTTGCGTTCCTGGGATTTATGGAACATACGAACGGACTTTCACTTCCAAGCAATTCCGAGGTAACCATTACGTATCTTAAAGAAAAGGAGCGCGTGAAAGCGCTTGTGGAAAAGGCTGACGAGATTGCGGACGTTGTGGTTGTAAGCGCGCATTACGGGGTTGAAGTGCTGGACAGCGTTTCAGATGACCAAAAGCAAATTACGAAAGAACTTGTAAGCTGGGGCGCTGACATCATTATCGGCACTCAACCTCACACCGTTCAGCCTATGGAATGGGTGACAAAGCCCGACGGAGGCGAGGCGTTTGTGTTTTACTGCCTGGGAAATTTCGTGTCGGCAATGGATATTCCTCTCGGAATGTTGGGCATAGTCGGAAAAATCACGATTACCAAAGACCTTAAAACAGGCGATACAATGCTTTCAAACCCCGACGCCGTGCCGATTGTAACTCACTACGACAGCGGTTATTCCAACATAAAGATATACCGCTTTGAAAACTACACCAAGGAACTCGGCGAAAAACACGGCTGTCCTTATTTCGACTACAGTTTCGCTGAAAAACAGTTTGAAAAGGTAGTAAAGATAGTTGATTATCTGCCGTAATATCAGAAAGGAATGTACCATGAAAAAGAAAATTCTCCCCATTATCATCTCAGTATGCCTGCTGTCAGCATGTACGCCAACACAGAAAGAAGTGCAGATTAACTCCGATTCATCATCGGATTTGCAAAACGTTTCGGAAAGCAGTGTAAATTCTGAAGAAAGCTCTGCAATTCCCGAAAATCCGACCGTAAGGCTTCTCTGCGCGGGCGACAACCTTATCCATACCACCATTTACGACCAGGCAAAGCAAAGGGCGCAAAGCGAGGGCAAAAGCGGTTATGATTTCGGATTTGTCTATCAGGACGTTGCGGATATTGTCGGTGCTGCCGACTATGCTATACTCAACCAAGAAACGATTGTGACAAACGACTATCCCGCGTCGGGGTATCCGGATTTTGCAACTCCGGGCGAATGCGGCGACCTTATGGTTGACATAGGGTTTGACGCGTTTTCTATCAGCAACAACCATGTTCTTGACAAAGGCGCGGCGGGACTTAAATCTACGCTTAAATACTGGGCGGAAAATCACCCGGAAAGTCTTGTATACGGCGCGTCAACAAGGGAGAAAGAGGACGATATTCCCGTTGTTGAGATAAACGGGATAACATTCGCATTTCTGGGATTTATGGAATATATAAATACGGGGCATGAACTTCCTATCGGTTCGGACATGAGCATTACATATCTTGCGCAGACGGAACGCGTGAAAAAGCTTGTGCAGAAAGCTGACGAACTTGCGGACGTTGTCGTTATAAGTCCGCATTACGGTCTTGAAACAACAGGCGAGGTTCAGCCGAGTCAAATTCAGATGACGAAAAATTTAGTTGACTGGGGCGCTGACATCATAATCGGCACGCAGGCGCACACCGTTCAGCCTATGGAATGGGTGACAAAGCCCGACGGCGGCGAAGCATTCGTGTTTTACTGCCTTGGAAACTTTGTGTCGCATATGGACATTCCGCTCGGAGTTTTGGGAATGATAGGAGAACTTACGGTGACGAAAGACCTTGAAACGGGCGAGATAACGCTTTCAGAGCCTGACGCTATTCCTATCGTATCGCACTATGACAATGACGCCGCTCACAGCAACCTCAAAATCTACCTGTGGGACGAATACACCGAAGCCCTTGCCGCAAAGCACGGATGTTCGGGATTTAGCTACAATTTCGCTAAGACAACTTTTGAAAATGAGCTTAAGATTGTTGACTATATAGACTAGAGACTAAAATTCAAAAGGCTGGAGTTTGAACCAAATTCAGTTCATATACTCCAGCCTTTATTTTGTTCAATTAACCCGTATCTCCTGTTTCTTCCCTCTTTCGGCTTTGTCGGTATTAAGCTGTTTGTAAGTTCTGACTATGATTATCAATGAAACAACTGCGGTGAGAATATCCGCCGCGGGCATTGAGTACAAAACTCCGTCAAGTCCGAAAAATAACGGCAGTACAAGCGCAAACCCCACGCCGAAAACTATCTCGCGCAATACCGAAAGTAAAGTTGACGGCACGGCTTTTCCCATCGCCTGAAGAAAGATGAAAACCGCCTTGTTAACGCAGGCGAATACTATCATACATAGATATACTCTGAATGCCCTGACGGCAAATTCGGAGTAATAAACGCTCTCGTTTGCCGAGCCGAATATTCCGATAAGCGCGTTCGGGAAAAACTCAACGACTATAAACGCAATTGCTCCCACAATCCCCTCTGCAACAATAAGCCTTGTAAACAGCCCTTTAACGCGCGTTTTGTCGCCTGTTCCCATATTGTAGCCGACAATCGGAATACACCCCGCCGCCATTCCTACGACAACCGAAATCACTATCTGAAAGAATTTCATAACTATCCCGACTACCGCCATAGGTATCTGAGCGTACTGCTCCTGTCCGAAAATCTCGTCAAGCGCGCCGTATTTCCTTATCATATTGTTTATCGCCGCCATTGCCGCGACAAGCGAAATCTGCGACAGAAAACTGCATAACCCCAGCGCAAGCGTTTTCCTGATTATGCGCTTTGACGGCAGAAAATCCGATTTGGATATTGAAACGGTTTTTGTATTAAACAGGTAGACTGCCGCCAAAACAGCAGTTACTATCTGCCCTAGGACGGTTGCTATTGCCGCGCCTGCCATTCCCCATTTTAAGGCGAGTATAAATATCGGATCAAGAATGATGTTTACAAATGCGCCCGAAAGCATTGAAAGCATGGCGAATTTAGGCGAGCCGTCAGCGCGGATAACGGGGTTCATTGCCTGACCGAACATATAAAACGGCAATCCGAAACTTATCCACATAAAATACTCTTTTGAATATTCAAATGTCTGTTCATTTACTGTGCCGCCGAACATAACGACAATTTGCTCGTTAAATACGAGATAAATTATCATCAGCGCAAGTGATGAACATACAGTAAGCACTATCGCGTTGCCTGCGCTTTTTGACGCGTCAGCGGGTTCTTTTCTGCCTAGCGAAAGGCTCACAAATGCACAGCAACCGTCCCCTATCATCACCGCGACAGCAAGCGCGATAACCGTAAGCGGGAAAACTACGGTATTTGCCGCGTTTCCGAATGAACCGAGATAATCCGCCTGCGCGATAAAAATCTGGTCGACAATGTTGTACAATGCCCCCACCAACAGCGATATTACGCACGGCACGGCGTATTTCGCCATAAGCTTTCCGATTTTTTCTTCCGCAAGAAAATTTGTTTTTTCCATAATTCCTCCTATAAAAACAAAAATGGCGTAAGTCCGTTAAGTTGGACTTACGCCTTTTAAAGCTACACACTAACATTATTATAACGGATTTTCAGAAATTTTTCAAAGGCAATTTTGCACAAAAATTAAAATTATTTTTTATAATTTTATAACAATAAAATTGCACAAATTGCCGTGAAAAAATGATATAATATATGTGTATAAAAATTTTAAGAGGTAAAAAATGGGTAAATACAAAGAGCATGTAAAAAATAACCTCGCTTGTTTTATCTTAGGGCCATTGTTTATGGTGCTTGAAGCAAGCGGAGAGTTTATTCTGCCGTTTATAAACGCGAATATCATAAACGTTGGCGCGGCAAACGGAGATATTCCGTACATAATACAAAACGGCGTTATTATGCTGATTATCGCAGTAGGTATGCTTATAACGGGAATACTCGGCGCATTCTTCGCAATACGCGGCGCGGCAAGGGCGGCTGCGGGCGTAAGGCGCGATGTTTTCGCGAAAATTCAAACGCTGTCATTCTCGGATATTGACAGGTTTTCAACAGGCTCGCTGATAACGCGCGTTACAAATGACATAACGCAGATACAAACGTTTATGCAGTCGCTTTTAAGGGGATTTTTCAGAAGCCCCGTTATGCTGATAGGCGCGCTTATTATGTCGTTTGCGCTAAGTCCGAATATAGCGTGGGTGATTTTTATTGTAGTGCCGTTTCTGGCGCTTGCGACTTTCCTTATCATAAAAACCGCTTCTCCGCGATATACGGTAATGCAGGAACATATTGACAAGCTGAACACAAATGTCGGCGAATCCGTTGCGGGCATAAAGGTCATAAAGTCGTTTGTCCGCGAGGATTTCGAGAAATCAAAGTTCAAGAAGATAAACACCGCGCTTATGGAAAAAAGCATAAGAGCGCTTAAGGTTATGATACTTATGCAGCCCGTGTCGGCGCTTGCTGTCAATGTAACAACGCTTGTTGTCGTATGGATCGCGGGCAGGCAGATAATGGTAGGTTCTATGGAAGTGGGAACGCTCACCGCGTTTATAACATATCTGTCGCAGGTGCTTACGGCGCTCAACTTCCTCGCGAACATTTTTCTTCAAGGTACAAGAGCTGCCGCGTCTGACAAGAGAATTTCCGAAGTGCTGAACACAATACCCGATATAACGGACGAAAACGCAAAGGACAAGAAGATAAAAAGCGGAAATGTGGAGTTCAGAAACGTTTCATTCAGATATTTCAAGGACGCGAAAAAGCCTGTTCTGGACAACATCAGTTTTAAGATAAATTCGGGTGAAACGGTCGGGATAATAGGCTCTACGGGTTCGGGAAAAACAACGCTCGTTTCGTTGATTCCGAGGCTTTATGACGCTGACGAGGGTGAGGTTTTTGTTGACGGAGAAAATGTAAAGGACATTTCGCTTGAAAATCTGCGCGACAGCGTTTCGGTGGTTTTGCAGAAGAACACGCTGTTTTCGGGTACGATAGCGGAAAACCTGCGCTGGGGAAATGAAAATGCAACTGACGAAGAACTTGTCAAAGCCTGCGAGATTGCCTGCGCTCACGAGTTTATAAGCGCATTTCCCGACGGCTACAACTCCGAAACAGGTCAAGGCGGTACCAACCTTTCGGGCGGTCAGCGGCAAAGGCTGTGCATAGCAAGGGCGCTGTTGAAAACGCCGAAAATCATGATATTTGACGATTCGACATCTGCTGTCGACACGGCGACTGACGCGTCAATAAGGCGAGGACTTAGGGAAAAACTGCCGGATATAACGAAAATCATAATTGCACAGCGAATTTCTTCGGTCATGGACGCTGACAAGATAATTGTTTTAGATAACGGCAGGATAACAGGCATGGGTACGCATGATGAACTTATGAAAACTTGTTATGCATACAAGGAGATATACTGTTCGCAGACTGACGAGGAGGGAGATGAAAACAGCGATGAATAATGACAGAGCAAAACGCATTGAAGAAAAATACAGCAGAATGCAGGTTGCTTCGGCTAAGAAAAAGCAAATTGACCTCGGCAGAAACGCGGGGCGCGAGCGCGCTATGAACTCCGGCGGAAAGCCCAAAAACACCAAAGCCGCGGTAGCAAGGCTTATAAAGTACATCTCAAAAGAGCGCGGACTTATCGCCGCGGCGCTTATTTGCTCGGTTTTAAACACGGTTTCAACTCTTGCGGCGGGGTATATGTTAAGACCTATCATAAACAAGTTTATATATTTTGACGCGGAAAATCCCGATTTTACCGACAGATTAAAAGGGCTTGGGGTATGGCTTATATTCTTGGCGTCAATTTACGCTGTTTCGGTTTTCACGCAGTGGGCGCAGCAAAGGCTGATGCTGAAAGCGTCGCAGAGAACGCTTGTGAGAATGCGCAAGGAATTGTTCGACAAACTGCAAAGCCTGCCCGTGAGATATTTTGACGTCAATTCAACGGGCGATATTATGTCAAGGTTTACAAATGATACAGATACGGTCGGCGAGATGCTGAACACAACGCTTATTCAGATAATTTCGGGCATTCTGACTATTACGGGAACTATAATCCTGATGCTTGTTACTAATCCCCTCTTAGGCACAATAACTATAATCAGCACGCCTGTGCTTACTCTGCTCACAAAGGTTATAATGAAAAAAAGCAGGAAAGCATATTCCGAGCAACAGCGCAGTCTGGGTATGCTCAACGGATTTTCAGAAGAAGTAATTTCGGGGCAAAAGGTTGTAAAGGTGTTCAATCACGAGAACATTTCAATCGACGAGTTCTCTTACCTCAACGACAAACTGCGTTCAGCGCAGGAACAGGCGCAGTTCCGTTCGGGAATTATGGGACCTGTTACTCATCAGCTGTGCAATATGGTGTATGCTGTTCTTGCCTGCATAGGCGGGATAATGGTGGCAAAGGAAGTTTTTGACATAGGCGGGCTTACGGTTTCACTGAACTACACAAGGCAGTTCAACCGCCCGATAAATGAAGTTGCAACGCAGATTAACACCGTTTTTGCGGCTTTGGCGGGCGCTGAGCGCGTTTTTGAAGTGTTTGACGCAGCGCCCGAAGAACCGGACAAGGAAACCGTTAAAATGGAGAAAATAGTGGGGAATATCGTTCTCGAACACGTCAATTTCGGATATACGCCCGACGTTACGGTGCTTCACGACATCTCGCTTTATGCAAAGCCCGGGCAGAAGATTGCGTTTGTAGGTTCAACAGGCGCGGGAAAAACTACTGTGACAAACCTGCTGTCGAGATTTTACGATATTCAGGACGGCAGGATAACGGTTGACGGGGTGGATATCGAGAAGATAGACAGAGGGTTTCTGCGGTCGAATATTGCGATGGTTTTGCAAGATACTCACCTGTTTACGGGAACGGTGCGCGAGAATATCCGCTACGGCAGGCTTGACGCGACGGACGAGGAAGTCGTGAACGCGGCGAAAACAGCGTCGGCGCACTCGTTTATTGAACAGCTTGAACACGGCTATGATACAGTTCTCGAAAACGACGGCGCAAACCTTTCGCAAGGTCAGAGGCAGTTGCTGAATATTGCCCGCGCGGCAATATCAAAAGCGCCTATACTTATCCTTGACGAGGCGACAAGTTCAGTCGACACACGCACCGAACAGCATATCGAACAAGGTATGGACGCTCTTATGGAGAACAGAATGACGTTTGTTATAGCACACAGGCTGTCTACCGTCAGAAAATCCAACGCAATAATGGTGCTTGAACACGGAAGAATTATCGAACGCGGAACACACGCTGAACTTCTCAAACTCGGCGGAAGATACGCAGACCTCTGGAGAGGGTTGGCTGAACCCGACTAAGGTGGTTTTAGCAAGGGATAGGTGGATTTAGCAAGGGGGAAAACTTTTGAAAAAGTTTTCC
>CANQOJ010000083.1 GCA_947625455.1 uncultured Clostridia bacterium
CCGTGCTTTACAGCTTCGCCCTTTTGCTTCTGCTGTACGGGAGGTGTATTTACCTTTATCTTGCTGCTGTCGATTGCGGGCTTTGCAACAGGCTGTTTAGCGGGACGCGCGGGCTGTTTTCCCTGAGATTGCTGTTTGATGTTATTGTTGTTATTAGCGGGTTTTCCGTTTTGAGGTTTCTGCGCGTCCTTTGCAAACGGCTTCTGCTGATTTCCAACGGGCTTTGAATTTGAGTTTTGACGGTTGTTATTATTTTGCTTATGATTTTCGGAATTATCAGTTTTTTCTTTGCTTACAGCTGAATTTTGTTTGCTGTCGGAATGACTGTTTTGATTTTCGGCAGGCTTTGCTTCGGCTTCCTGCTTTTTCTCAGCGGGCTTTTCCGCAGTTTTTTCTTCAGCTTTTTCCTTAGCTTCGGATTTTTCAGCGGGTTTTGCTTCTGTCTTTGAAACTTCCTCGGTATTTTCTGTTTTCTTGGCAGGCTTTTTCTTTGTTTCCTTTTTCTCTTCAACGGCAGGCTTTGGAGTTTTTATGCTCTTTGTCTGCGCAAAAGCCCCAACAAGGTCTTTTACCTCGTTTGCTCTCGTGAATTTTTCAAGAAGATAGCCTACCTCGTCCGCGCCTATTGCCGACGCAGCCTTTCTCGGTGTTTTAACGGGGAAAACCTCGTCTAAGATTTTAAGAAGTTCAGCTTTGTCTATACCTAAATCGTTTGCAACCGTCTGAACTTTATATTTTGTTTGTTTACTTGGCAATGTAAATTTCCTCCAAACATCTGGTTTATTGTTCGCTGTTTTTGATTATATGTTTCGTCACTGCGCCGAAAAGTCCCTCGTCATTTATAAGGAACACTCCCGCGCGTTTGCCCAGGGCATTCTGAGCCTCGTCCATTGTAAAATCGGCTTTTACGACCTGCCGTCCGAATTTCTGGGCGGCGAAGCGCGTTTCCTTTTCTGTTTTCGCCGAAACATCAGAAGCAATTACCGCCCCGCAAAAGCCTTTTTTCCCAAACTCCCCGCAAACCGCGTCAAACCCCATTACAAGTTTCCCCGCGCGTCTGCAGAGGCAAATTGCTGTCAGAGCGTTATTCATCCTTTTCAATCTCCTCTAAGATTTTGTTGTAAATCTCCTCGGAAATCTGACATTTCAGCGAGCGCTCAAGCTTTCTGCCCTTTTTCGCTGTTGTAAAGCAGTTCATATCCCTGCATAAATACGCGCCCCTGCCGTTCATTTTTCCCGTTTTGTCCAAAACGATTTCACCGCTCGGCGTGCGCACTATTCTCAACGCGCCTTTCTTGCCTATCATTTCACCGCAGGCAACGCATTTCCGCATAGGAACTTTCTTTTCCGTCATACCGCTCACTCCGCTCCGTTATTATCGACGTCTTCCTCCGATTCTTCAAGCGGCACGGTTTCATAATCTTCGGGTTTCACCGCGCTTTCAGCCTTGATGTCAATTTTAAATCCCGTAAGCTTTGCCGCAAGCCATGCGTTCTGACCTTTGTTTCCTATGGCAAGCGAAAGCTGATTGTCGGGGACGATAACCTTGCACGACCTCTTTTTCGGGTTGGGGTTTGTGATTATGACCTTTACAACTTCAGCGGGCTTCAGAGCCTGTTTAATGAACTCCTCCGCGTCGTCGTTGTACAGCACAACGTCCACCTTTTCGCCGTGCGCTTCTTTCGTCACCGCGTTAATTCTGCTCTTCTGCGGCCCTATGCAGGCGCCGAGTGCGTCAACATTCGGATCATGGCTTAAAACAGCTATCTTGCTTCTGCTTCCCGGCGCGCGGCTTACTTCCTTTATCTCAACCGTGCCGTCAAATATCTCAGGGCAATTCAGCTCAAACAGGCGCTTTATAAAGCCCTTGTCGGTGCGCGAGATTTTAAGGTCCTTGCTCTTCTCGCCCTCTTTGTATTCCTTTGAAACTCCCGAAACGTAGACCTTTATTACCTGACCTACCTCAAGCACTTCGCCGGGTATCTGCTCTTTTCTCGGTAAAATTACCTCGTTCTTGTTAATTTCAAGAGTTGCGTGAAGCGTCTTAGGCTCGACTTTTGTTACTGTTGCGGAAACAATGTCGTTTTCATACTGCCCCCAGATTTCGCTTAAATGCTGACGCTCGGCATTTGAAAATCCTTGTTTTATCAAATCCTTTGCATTCTTCGCCGCAATTCTCTTGAACAGCTTTGTATCAATCTTGCACTTAACTCTTGAACCAACTTCAGCATTCGGATCAATCAGCCTTGCCTCTTCGAGAACGATTTCCTTTTCGGGTTCATACAAGGTGTCAACAACCTCAATAACCTCTTTCAAAACGCTTACGTCAAAAATCTGCTTTTGAATGTCGATATTTACAACGACGTAGTTTTCTTCATCGCCCTCAAAATGCAGAGCTGTTTTCAAACTTCTTTCAATAGCGTATTTTATCTTTTCAGCCAGAATTTCGCTTGAAATTCCTTTTTCTTTCGCCAGTTCTTCAAGCTGTGCGAAAATTTCGCGTAATACTTCTTGTTCCTTGTTATCCTCTTCTTTTTCAATTTTTCTTCTAGCCATTTTCCATTATACCTCCGTTATAATTTCATCACAGTCGTCAAAATCGTCATAGTTCATTGACGATATATCCGACAGCAAAAGCCTTATTTCTCCGAAATCTCCCGAAACCTCAACGCTTTCGCCGTCAAAACCTTTAAGCACGCATTTTACGTCCTTTTCAGGCAATCCCTCGCACAGCTTATAGGTTTTAAGCCTAATCTTCTTCCCGACAGAATTGTGTATCTGTTCTATGCGCCTTATCGGGCGTTCAAGTCCCGCGGAGCTGACTTCGAGGTAGTCGATTTTGTCAATAAACGGCTGTTCGTCAATTTTTGCGTTTATCAACCCGTCAATGCTCTCGCAGTCGCCGATAGAAACACCGCCTGCCTTGTCAATCAGTATCCTCAGATACCAGCTTGCACCCTCTTTTATAAAAACCACATCCCAAAGAGAATAGCCGTGCTCCTCCACAATAGACCTTACCGCTTTTTCAGTCAGCGCCTCAACCTGATTAAAACCTTTTGCAAAACCCAAAAAACTACCTCCCATGCTTAAAGATATTTATATGCTCAAAAGCTCGTTTTAGCCATAAACAAGCCGTTGTGCGGTTATTGTTGATGTTTGTCGGCTTTACCGCTGTTGTCATCACAGTTGCCGATTTCAACAACAAGCGCCGTTGTTGTCTCAATTGCTGACTTCAACAACAAACACCGTTGTTGCCATAAAGTTGCCGACCAAACAGCCTTAACGCAAAAAATCGCCGAGCCTTTGTAAAAAACCGCCGCTCGGATTGCTCCGAGCGGTGGAAATATGCGCAAAAATCCCCCATCAGACACCGAAACGCAAGGTGTTTACCTTAACGCCAGGTCCCATGGTTGACGAAACGGTACAGCTCTTGATATACTGACCTTTCATCGCCGCAGGCTTCGCCTTAGCTACAGCCTCCATAAGCGCGTTAAAGTTTTCGCCGAGCTTTTCCTTGCCGAAAGACGCCTTTCCTATGGGGCAGTGGATTATGTTCGACTTGTCAAGGCGGTACTCAATTTTACCAGCCTTAGCCTCCTGAACAGCCTTTGCCACATCGGGAGTAACGGTACCAGCCTTGGGGTTAGGCATAAGTCCTCTCGGACCGAGAACTTTACCGAGACGTCCTACAACGCCCATCATATCGGGAGTTGCGATAACAACCTCGAAATCCATCCAGCCGCCCTGAATTTTAGCGACAGTTTCATTGTCAGCTATATAGTCTGCGCCCGCAGCCTTTGCGTCAGCTTCCTTTTCGGGTTTGCAGAATACAAGTGTTCTGATTGTCTTACCTGTTCCGTTGGGAAGAACGACAGCGCCGCGAACCTGCTGGTCAGCGTGACGCGAGTCAACACCCAGACGAACGTGTATCTCAACAGTTTCGTCAAACTTAGCCTTTGCGGTCTTGCAAACCAAATCAAGAGCCTCGTCCGACTCGTAAATCTTTGCGGAATCTATGAGCTTTGCGCTCTCAACATACTTTTTTCCGTGTTTCATCAATAATCCTCCTTGTGGTTAAGCGGAATAAATCCTCCCACCTAATTTTCAGTCAACGACCTCTACGCCCATAGAACGGCAAGTTCCTGCAATCATAGACATTGCCGCTTCAACGTTAGCCGCGTTCAGATCGGGCATCTTCGTTTCTGCAATTTCCTTAAGCTGAGCCTTGGTTATCTTTGCAACCTTAGTCTTGTTGGGAACACCCGAACCGCTTTCAATCTTGCACGCCTTTTTAATCAGCACGCTTGCGGGCGGTGTTTTTGTGATAAACGTAAAGCTTCTGTCAGCGTATACCGTGATAACTACAGGGATAACAAGACCTGCCTGAGCCTTTGTGCGCTCGTTGAACTCCTTGGTAAACGCCATAATATTAACGCCGTGCTGTCCGAGTGCCGGACCAACTGGCGGAGCCGGCGTAGCTTTGCCGGCGGGAATTTGAAGTTTAATAAAACCTGTAACCTTTTGTGCCATGACAATTTTCCTCCATAAATTTTTCTGAAAAACGTCCTTGAATTACCGCTTACGCTTTTTTAACTGCGGAAAATTCAATCGTCGCGGGAATAATACCGCCCATCATATTGACGAGATTTACAACAAGCGTCTTGTTTTCCTCGTCAACCTCGGTGACCGTTCCCGTAAAGTCAACGAAAATACCGCCTGTAATAACGACCTCGTCGCCGACTTTGAATACCGATTGTTCGCTTTCCGATTTGTCGAATCTGCCCCGTTCGAGCGCCATTGCCTCGCTTTCACTGAGCGGAGTCGGCTTTGATTCGGGACCTACAAATCCCGTAACTCCTCTTGTGTTCCTGCAGATATACCATGTTTCGTTGGTTTCAACCATTTTCACGAAAACATAACCGGGATAAACCTTTTCCTCTACCTCATCAGTCTTTTTCTCAATCGCACCGTTTTTGAAAACCTCGCGTTCAACTGTTTTCTTTACAATCGGAACGGTAACGTCCTCAATAAGATGACCTAAATTACGGTTTTCGACAAGAGTTCTGATGTCGTCGGCAACCTTTTTTTCGTAGCCGGAATAGGTATGAAGAATATACCACTTTGCTTCTGAATCAGCCATATTTACCCCCGTAAATCATCGAAACAGCAAGTTGTTTAAAAGACCGAAAAGCGAATCCACGCCGAATACCAGCACGCCCGCCAACAGGCAAACAATAACGACAACAATCGTATTGCGCGTTGTTTCCTTTGGTCCGGGCCAGACAACCTTTTTGAATTCCGCTCTTGCGTCCTTGAAAAACTTTATAGGACCTTTTTTGCCCTTTTTGTTTTTATCAGCCTTTTTGGAATTTTTCTTGTCCTCGGTTTTGGCTTTCTTTGCGGACTTTTCGGTGTTTTCACCCTCCTGAGAGTTTTTCTCAAGCTCTAAATCTTCAGCCATAAAAAATCCTCCCCGCGTTACTTTGTTTCTTTGTGAAGGGTGTGTTTCTTGCAAAATCTGCAGTACTTCGTCATTTCGAGCCTATCAGGATCATTCTTCTTGTTCTTCATGGTGTTGTAATTGCGCTGTTTGCACTCTGTACACGCCAATGTAATTTTTACTCTCACTTTCGGCACCTCCTAATTTTTTCTAAGCCTGTTAAGCTTTCTGCCTCCCTCGCGCGCTTTCCGCACAGCAATGGGCTTGCATAAAGCGCCGCGCCTGCCTTTCAGACGCGTTGTTTTTTGGGGAATAACTCCCGCGTTAAAAACGCGCAAAAAAATATACCCCATTCGAGGTATATTTATTTTACCACATTATTTACAATTTGTCAAGCACTTTTTTGAAATTTTTTCAACTTTTTATGAAAGCATTTCGTCAGCTATTGACTGACCGTTTGGGTGAACAATGATGTAAATGTATCCGCTGTCGGTTTTTCCCTTTACAGCGCCCGCGGCGCTTGCCTCCTGGTCGGGATAAAACGCGCTTTCGGTCTTGACATAATCGAAATACTCGTCCATTGCCTTTTGGATTTCGTCGGCTTTTTCGGCTTTCGGCTTTACGATAAGCAGTTTATAAAGCTGTGCGCTGATTACGTTTGAAGCCATTGAGTAGTCCTCGCAATCTGCGAGGACTATTTTTTCACTGAACAAAGCGTCAACAAAATCTTGTTCCGTTACGCTCTCCATGCTTGGCCATTCGTCGGCATTCAGCGCCTTTTCAGCCATTTTCTCCGATTCTGTCGGTTCACTGTCGCTTACATTTCCGGAACTGTTGTTATCCGAACTCTGCGAACTGCTTTGCGAACTGCTCACAGAAGAACTTGACGAGCTGACAGCACTCTGTGAACTGCTCTGTGAAGAATCCGACGAATTATCCGCGGTTTCATTTCTGCACCCGCACAATGAAACCATGCAAGCCGCACATATTATAGTCAAAAACAATTTTCTCATTATAAAAAACTCCTTTCTTTATGTCTAAAGTATTATTCACCGTATTTTTAATTTTTATTCATCAGCCGATCGTTAAAAGCAAAAACAGCCGCTCAATGCAGCTGTTTCGATTTAATGCTCTTAGGAAAGACGCCCATTATGTTGATTTATAAATTAAATGTACAACCGCTTGAATGCTTCCTACGCGCATTATTCGGCGATTACTCGCCTTTCTGCTTTGCGAAGCACTCGCTGCACAGAACAGGTCTGTCGCCCTTCGGCTCAAACGGAACGCGCGCTACGCCGCCGCATACAGAACATGTCGTCTCGAAAAACTTTCTCGCGCCTCTGCTCGAATTTTTTCTTGCATCGCGGCAAGCCTTGCATCTCTGCGGTTCGTTTTCAAAACCCTTTTCCGCGTAAAATTCCTGTTCGCCGGCGGTGAACACGAAATCTGCGCCGCAGTCCTTGCATTTCAGTGTCTTGTCAGTGTACATAGATATACCCCTTAAAAAATAAATATTTGCCCTCGCCGGACTTTACCGACATCTCCGCGCTGAACCAACTTTCACGCGTTGCTTTCATTAAGCTATTCGGGACATATTAACCCTTGTAAATTCCGCGCAGCTTGTTTCTTGCCCTTGAAAGCGCATTATCCACCGCTTTCCTTTCTACGCCCAGCCTTTTCGCTATCTGAGCATAAGAAAACCCCATAACCACGCCTTTTATGCACTTGCGCTCAAGTTCGGAAAGTTCGTTTTCAACCGCCCTCAGCATATCCTCGTTGTTTTCCCTTGCTATCACGCGTTCTTCGGGAGTTGGCTTTACGTCAGCGACAAGGCTTAATTCTTCCTCGTCCGCCAGCCGTTTTGCGCGCCTTATCGACCGCCTCACCGTATTTTTCAGCCTGTTGTCAACGCAAACCGCCGCAAATGCCGAAAAACTGCCCTTTTCTCCGTCGTAACTCTTAATTGCGCTAAGCAAGCCCTCCATGCCGTCAGACACAAGTTCCTCGTAATCCGCGCACCCTGAGTACTTTTTCGCCAGCGCAAACACCACTTTCATATACCTTGAAATAAGTTCCGCAGTGCAGCCGCTGTCCGAATGTTCCGAGCTTACGAGTTCCTCATCGCTGAGTTTTGACAAATCACTCACCGAACATTCTCCAATCGTTCAATACATTTTATCACAACTCAATAAATTTGTCAAGAATTTCTTAAAAAAATCGACAATTTAGCAAATATTTTTCAACTTTATTTAGGCATTTTAACTAATTTTATACTGTTCCCTGCCCGTCTTGAAGATATTTCCGCCCACGCAGTCTATTGCCACAATAAGCGGGAATTTCTCAAACTTAAGCCTTTTTACGCTTTCACAGCCCAAATCCTCAAACGCAATAACCTCGCACTCCGTGATACTTTTGCACGCAAGCGCCCCTGCGCCGCCTACCGCGCAGAAATACACCGCGCCGTTTCTTCTGACAGCCTCGCATACTTCGTCGCTGCGTTCGCCCTTGCCTATCATTGCAGACAACCCCAAATCGAGAAACCGCGGTGAATAAACGTCCATTCTGCCCGAAGTTGTCGGACCGCATGAACCTATCGCCATACCGTCGCGCGCCGCCGTAGGACCTGCGTAGTATATTGCCGCGCCCGAAAGTTCATACGGCAGTTTCCCGCCCTCATCAAGAAGCGCGTTTATCCGTTTATGCGCCGCGTCGCGCGAGGTATACACCGTACCCGACAAAAGCACCCTGTCGCCCGCGCGGAGAGTTTTTGCCTTATCCTTAAGTTCGGCTGTGTCCATTTCTATCATATGCAATACCCTTTATGTAAATCAGAAGCTTCCGAACAAATCCGAGCTCATATCGTCATCATCACTGTCGCTCATATCCAGATTTCCGAGGCTCCAGATATCGTCGTTGCTCGAATTGTCGTCAATGCTGTCCTGCTGGTCGGAAGAACCGCTGTCGTTCTGCATTTCAAGCGCATTGAGTTCATTTTGCAGGCTTGACCAGTCGTCGTCAGAAGCGCTTGACGTTTTCTCCTCAAACTCAGACGAACCGCCGCCAAATGTGAGTTCAGCCTGCTCAAGGAGTTTTTGCATTTCGTCCATACCGTTGTCATTACTTAAATCAAAATCGTCCTTAAGTCCCGCATCTCCCGCCTCAACCGTATCAGAGAAATCAGCGGTAAGGTCCCCTGTCATTTCATCATCAGCCGCATTGTTATCAGACAAATCAAATCCCGAAAGCACATCATCATTTCCGAAACTCAAATCGAAAGAGTTGCTGTCCAAATTATCATCACCGTTATCCGACACCATCAT
Source organism: uncultured Clostridia bacterium (assembly GCA_947625455.1). Classification (GTDB taxonomy): domain Bacteria; phylum Bacillota; class Clostridia; order Oscillospirales; family Ruminococcaceae; genus CAG-115. Next base: position 8,761 of record CANQOJ010000083.1, read on the forward strand.
ATCCGCGTCAAGGTCGGAATCAGCTTTGTTGTCCGTTGTGTTCATATCGTCCATTGAACCGAACCCGAAGTCCATGTTCATTGAATCGCCCATATCCTCTTCGCCGAAGCTGCTGTTCATATCCCCGCCGAAGTTGCTGTTCATATCATCGCCGAAATTGCTTGTCATGTCCTCGAAACCGCCGGTCATATCGTCAGCGATATTGCCGTTTAAATCCTCGCCGAATCCTGCGTTCATATCATCAGAACTGCTGTCAGCAGACATACTGTCGATAAGCGAATTGAGTTCGTCCATGCTGTTGTCGGAACTGCTCTCAAAGTCTAAATCCGAGTTGCCTGTTTCGTTATCAAAACCGCTTGGTGCTTCAAATTCAGTGAAGTCCGAAATGTTGTCAGCATATGAACTTTCGCCTGCGGAAATTTCCTCCGCCTTATTCAAAAGCGCTTTACAGCCGGAATTTACGCTGTCGGTGAAGTTCTTTAACTGAGCCATAAATCCGCTTAAGTCAACGCTTTGGCGGCTTGCGCCCGCAGAAGCCGAATTTTTAGCCTTGGCAATAATCTCCTCGGCTGTCTTATTAGCGTTAGCCACAGTTTCTCTCGCCGTTTTCTTAGCCGAAGCAATAATTTCCTCAGCCTGTTTTTCGGCAGCGGCAATATTCTTTG
>CANQOJ010000084.1 GCA_947625455.1 uncultured Clostridia bacterium
CACAAAGCCTAGCCGTAGCACCGTTTCCTAGCATCTGAGGCTTTCTCAACAGCCTGAGGTTGGACTTTTTATACAGTATACAATGTACAATGGACAGTATACAGTTATGGTATCCGCTTCGCGGATATTATCAGATTGTTTTTGGAATAAAAGCACACAAGCAACCGAGCGGTTTACGATCCTATAATCCCAAAACAATCTGATAATGCCCGCAAAAGCGGGCACCTTAACTGTTTACTGTACACTATCAACTGTATCCTGCCAAAAGGGGTGTTTGAATGAAGAAACTTATTTGCATTATCATAAGCGCGGTTGTTGCCGTTACGTTAGTAAATCCCAAAAGTTTTGCAAAAGCGGAGGAAAACGACGAGGGCGCAAAAGCGGAGATATTGTTGGAAGCGGGGACAGGGCAGGTTATCTACTCGAAAAATCCCGACGCAAAACTGCCTATGGCGTCTATCACGAAAACAATGACGCTTTTGCTTGTCGCAGAGGCGATACAAAGAGGAGAAATGTCGCTTGATGAAAAAGTCAAGGCTTCTTCATACGCGTCAGAAGCCGAGGGTTCGGTTATATGGCTGAATGCGGGAGAGGAAATGTCGGTTGCAGAGCTTATAGAAGCGGTTGTCGTAAGTTCGGCAAATGACGCGTGTATTGCCCTTGCGGAGCATATTGCAGGCAGTGAAGCGGCATTTGTGAAGATGATGAACGCAAGGGCAAAAGAACTAGGTCTTAACAACACACGTTATACAAACTGCGTAGGTTTTGACGAAAGCGGGCATTACTCAACGGCAAGGGATATTGCGCTGATAACTGCTGAACTTATGAAATGCGAAGTGCTGAGAAGCTACTGGCTGATATGGCTTGACTACCTGAGAGGGGGAGAAACTCAGCTTGTAAACACAAACAAGCTTGTACGGTACTATGACGGCATTATAGGCGGAAAAACGGGAACAACTGACGGCGCGGGATATTGCCTTTCAGCGTGTGCGGAGCGCAAGGATATGCGGTTTGTGGCGGTGGCGCTCGGCTGTAAAAGCGACGAGGAGCGGTTTGACAGATGCGAGGAGCTTTTGGACTATGGTTTTGACAACTTTCAGAAATTCACACCCGAACAGGATTTTTCAAAGCTTATTCCCATAAAGGTAGTAAGAGGCGCGCAAACGGAGATAGTTCCGATTATTGAACAGCAGGGCGTTGAATGTATAATCAAAAAGGGCAAAGCGAACAATGTCGAATATGAATACTCCTTTGTCGAGCAGGTAGAAGCGCCTGTTGAAAAGGGGCAGTTTCTGGGAGAATATCTGGTGACGCTTGACGGAGTTTCAATTTTCCGCTCGGATATAGTTGCAAACCAGGACATTCCGAGAATGGATTTCTGGCGATGTCTGGGACTGGTGTTGAGCGAGATTTTATCCATGTAGAGAGGGGAATGGCAGTATACAGTTGACATTGTATAGTATACAGTTATGGTATCCGCAAGCGGATAATATCCAGATTGTTTTTAAACCAAAGAGCGTAAGCCTGCACGACAGGTTTACGCTCTTAATCTGATTTTTGACTAACCTCAATTGTACACAGAGATTGAACTGTCGTCCATTTTAGAAAGGTGCATAGCACATTCTAAGGCTTTGCCGTACAATTCATCGGGATTGCCGTCAATATGCAACAGAACACCCTGAAGTACGATACCAAACAGCACCGGCCATTCGTCCGCGCTTTTGCAGACTTCCGCTGTCGTTTTCTGATATATCCCGAACCAGCTTTTCCTTACTAATTTGTAAACCTCATCGGGCGGGAATTTTCCCCAAATCAGATATTTCTCGTTTCCCGCGTTGTCAACGCCTTGCCTTGCAAAAGCGTGTATATCGGGAACATCTCTTTCGGGAAACTTGTTTTTGTAATAACCGTTCAGAAAACTTAAGACCGAAAAATTATTTTCAAGAAGATATGAGTTTACCGCGTCTCCAAAATAAAACTTTCTTCCGTCCTTTGTTCCAAGTTCAACAAACTTTTCGCCTTTCTCCTTTACCGTCATATGACAGACATATCCCGTAACCCCCGCCGCAACAAGCAAACGCGGTTCAGCGTCTTTATGCACAACTTCAAACATCTTTATAAACCGTTCTGCTTCTTTTGAAAGTCGATATACATCATCAAACGTAACAGGGGCGTTTGCGTCGGGATTGTTTTGCTTAGGGGTTTCCGCGCGGTTTTCCGTATCATGAAATGACGCAATGAATTTTTCTTCTTGTTCTGTAAAAGAACTGTCGGTTTTTGTTTTCTTGAAAGGATTTTTGAAAAGCATAAAATCTCCTTATAAGTATTTTATCATCTCGTCAAGTATCCCGCTGTTTCCGTTGTCGATAAGTCCGAAGTCCATTTGCTTGTAATTCCAGATTGCTCTGCCGATATTCAGTTCTTCAAACGCCTTGTGTATGTCTTTCAGCCAGCGCAGTCCGCTTTCCTTGTCGGCAAGGTCGATAAACCCGTATTCCCCGCAGTACAGCGCGATATCATGTTCATTACAATAATCAACAACAGGCTTGAAGCTGTTTACGAAAAAGGTGTAGTCAAGCTGTTTTCCGCCGAATTTTTCAAGTTCGGGAGTAAGATGTGCGTTTATCTTCTTAGTTTCCTCTGCATAAACAGGTGCGGTTTGAGGATAAGTTATCCTGAAATTTGACGGCATTTTGTCAACCCAGTACGCGCCCTGATGGGTGAAAATAATGGGTTCATAGCAGTGGAAATTGAACACAACGTTTTTGTCTGTTGGTATATCAAGGTCAAAAATCGCTTCAATCGCGCAGTTGTGGTAACCGCCGAGCAAAATTTTGATGTCGGGGCATATTCCGCGGATTGCGGAAATTGCTTTCTTCGCGGTTTCATTCCAGATTTTGTTGAACTTAGGCTCGGTGACTTCATTCAGCAGTTCAAACGCCAGCATATCGGAGTATTTCCCAAACCTGCGCGAAATCTCTTTCCACAGCTCCACAAACCGCTCTCTTAGCTTTTCGTCCTCAAAAAATCCGACATAATCCGGGTTGTCGAATACAAATCCGCACGTTTTGTGCAAATCAAGCACCATGTGAAGTCCGTACTTTCTGCACCACAAAACAGCGTTTTCGACATACTTAAACCCGCTGTCAACATACTCTCCGTCCTCGGTTTGAATGACATTGTAGTCCACGGGCACTCTCACATGGTCAATTCCCCAGTGTGAAACGCGCTCAAAATCCGCTTCGGTTATGAAATTTTCGAGCCTGTCTTTTGAATAGTCGCACTGCGACAGCCAACCGCCGAAATTAACGCCCTTTTTAAAACCATCGAAATTCTTCATAAATTCTAACCCCTTTAGATGTAAGATGTAAGAGATAAGAGGTAAGAGTTTAATTTAAAACTTGTTTGTTGTACAAAAGTCTTACCTCTTTAAAGTTTAAACTGCTTTAGAATGACAAAGTATGTTACTTTTGGTCGTCAATTTTCTCTAAAAAGTAACTTGCTTCCATATCCGCAGTTGCAAGCGCAAACGCAAGCGGGAACATTTCGAGTGCTTTTCCTATTGAGTTTTTGTCCTCAATGCCCGAAAACGCCATATGCCAGCGGATAGCCATTGCTTCTTCGCGCGAAAGTCGTATGTATCCGCTTATCATATAAACGCTTTTTTCGCCGTGACCGTAAGGAAGCTTGTCGTCAACGGAGTAAAACGGCACTTTTTCCCATTGTCCTGTTTTGTCGTTTTTGGAATTGCGGTAGGAGATAGTGTATGTATTGACCTTGCATATATCGTGCAGAAGCGCAACGACCGCTATGGTTTCCTCGCTTGCGTGAATGTCATAGACATCTTTTACCCTCGGTCTTTCGAGATAATCAACGAGGCATTTGTAAACATTCAGAGAATGGCGAAGAAGCCCGCCCTCAAATGCGCTGTGGTATCTTGTGGACGCGGGCGCGGTGAAGAAATCGCTCTTGTTTTCGAGAAAATCAAGCAGTTTATCAGCGCCCTCGCGCGTTATCTTCTCCTTGAAAATCGAGATAAATTCCTCTTTGTCGGTCATTTTTATACCCCTTTCACTAACATATATTCATCATCTTTAATCGGCAGCATAAGGTCGTTTCCGTCCTCTGATATGACAAGCACCGCAGGTCTTGTTCCGAAATAATCTTTTGCGCCTTGTGCGTTTTCCTTTATTTCGTCAGAACTCAATACCACCGTATCTGACTTGCTGAATTTCTCGGCAAAATCGGGAGAAACAAAAGTTATCAATGCGGGCAGCCAGAAAGGTTCAACACAGTCATACAGTGCCTGACTTAATTCCTTGGCATAATTTTGACGTTCTTCATTTACTTCATATAGAATAACGGGCAGCGCTGTCTTTTCCTGATTTTCATATACGGTGACAGCTAATCGGGAGCGCTTTGTTATCTCGCGCTGGTCTTTCGGGAAAATATTTTCGCGTCCGAAGATATTCTCGGCTGTCTTGATAAGCGGAAGTGTTTCATTATAAAAGTAATCAAGATATTCCGTATAGAAAATATTGTATGCCCTGTCTATATACGCCGAAAGCCTTTTGTAATATTCTTCGTCAAACGGCACGAACAAATACGCTTCGTCCTGAAATTCCTCGCAGTTGTACTTTTCCGTTCCAAAATAATCTTCCGCGCACTTGTCAACGTCCGCGGGGAAAAAGCAATCGTCGCAATGGTTGTGATAATCGTAGTATCTGCGGGCGAACATAAATCCGAAATAGTTCAGAAATCTTGTGTTAAACTCGGTTTGCGTGCAGTGAACAAGAAATTTTCTGAGGTCGGTTTCTTTTCCGTTCTTCACGTTTTCCACAACGCCCGGATAAGTATTGAAAAAATACCTGTTATGCAAATCGTGTTCAATGCACCAGCGCAGAAATATCGCTATATGATTGCAGCCGTTTATTATGTCGAGCGGCAAGCCTTTTTCGGTGATTTTGTCGTAATGCTTATAGCCCGCGTCAATCATCCCGCGCTTTTCGTAACCATCGCAGACGTTAGGGCGGTTTACATCAAGGATATGCGAAACGCCGTTCATTTTTTCCAGAAGTTCATGAGCGTCGTTGTCGATTTTAAAGTCCATTTCTTCGCGGTAAAGAGGAATTACCTCGTAGAAATTTACCGTGTCGCCGTTTGGCAGTTTGCAGGTATCCGCGCCCGATTCCGTATCTTCGGGATAGATAAGCAGTGAACCGCAAAGCTTTGTGTTGTCGGCAAAAGCGTCCTTGTTGTCTACTGAGTGTCCCCAGCCCAGCCACGACTCGCAGTTTATCGGCAGGCGCGCCAGACTTTTCAGCAGTGAAATCGGCCAGAACCATTCGGGCGTGCTTTCGCCTATCTTCCAGCTTTTCGGCAGGCACATCAAAAGTTCCGCGCGTCCTTGTTCCTCCGCGTCGAGATCTTCGGGAATGTCCATAATATGCGCGCCCATTCCTACGGTTATAAGAGTGTAGTAATCTCTTGTTTCGGTGGGAGGGACGATATATATGTCGCAGTGAATGTCGTCCGATTTAAGTTCGTCATAAATTGTCGGAAAGTCGCCGAAATATTCTTCGATATGTTCTTCTATGGCGTCAAGTTCTTCGTCGTCATACATTTCGCAGTCGTCGCCGTATTCATCTTCATCTAAGTCGCTGTATTCGGCGTTTATGCGGTCGAGAAAGTTCCCTGCTTCATTCAGGACATTTTCGGGAGGATTTAAGTTCATGCATCTTGCAAACGCAATCTGTGACCTCTCCAAAACAGACAGGCGTTCTTTTTCGTTGTCGTCATATTCCTCGCTGACGGCTATATAGTACAGCGCCATTCCCATGCGAAAATGCCAGTGATAATCCCCGTCAAGCCTTTCTCTTTGGCTTTCAAGCAGTATAAGCGCGTTTTTATAGTCCGCCTCTTCAATGTATGCGTCAATAATGACGGTGAGAGTTTCATCATTAAGCATTTTTTTCGGCAAAAAACGTGCAGTTGAAACGATTTTCGCGTTTTCGCCTGCGTCCGACCATTCTTTAAGCTGTTTCAGCAACTCTTGATTATCTATCCGCATTTTTTACTCCCGTAATCCAAACGTCCGTTTCAGACTGTTGAAAAAGCCACATCTGCGTTGTCGGCGTCTGAGGCTTTCTCGGCAGTCCGGTTTGATTATCCGTCCTTTGTATGTTCTATAAAGCTGAATCCCGACGCGGTAAGTTTTAAAACCGCAAGGGAATTAAGCGTATTTTCGGAAATGTTGTGTTCATTTTCGGTTGTATATTTCTTCATTATAAGGTTAAGCCCTGTTATCTTTTCAATTCCCGTTACGCTTTCAATAACTCCCGCGCCCGTTATACAGCGGTATTCCGCTGTGAACTCCGCGGGATTTTCGCTGGGGATAAACTTCACAATCTCCTCTATCTCAAAGCCCGCGCAGTTGTTCTTTTTAAGCAAATCGAACTTCTTTCCCTTTTCCTCGCACCGAAAATAAAGTTCAAGCGCGCCCTCTCCCAGTGAATACCCGAAAAACATAGGAATTATATACGGATAGCCGTTTTCGTCAATAAGCGCAATCCTGCAAACCCTTGCCTTTTCGAGTGCATTTTCAAGCGCGTCAATATCCTTTATCTCCCTGTCAACTCCGAAAGCGTCTTTATCAGCAGTCATAATATTCTCCAAACCAAAAACCTTTCATTCTGAAAAACAATCACCCGCAAGCTTTTGTCTGCCGCGGGTGAATAAATTATTAAGCGTTAGCCTTTTTAGCAAGCTGCGACTTAAGACGAGCAGCCTTGTTCTTGTGAATAAGACCTTTGCCCGCGGCCTTGTCAACAGAAATGCTTGCCGCCTTTATTGTATCAGCGTCTGCACCCTCGGCACGCGCCTTTTTAACTGCCGTGCGAAGCGCAGATTTAGCAGCTTTGTTCGCTTCTGTTCTTCCTCTTGAAGTAAGAACTCTCTTCTTTGCGGATTTAATATTCGGCATTATTTTCACCTCCCGGCATTATTTACGGAAATCAGCTGCTGCCGTTTCCGCTCTTTAAATCTCACAGTACTGTTTATTATAACACACTTATTCAAAAATTGCAAGCATTTTTTGAAAATTTATGAAAAAAATAATTTAAATCACCGAAAATTTCACGGAAATTATTGAAAAAGGAGAAAATTTATGAACAATCTTGGGCTTGCGGTTGAAGCGGAGAAATTGCTGACAAAGGCTGACGGTGCGGTTGTCAGAAGAAAAAATATTGCGGGGATAAGGGTGACGGACGTTATTTTAGAGGAAAATGCGGCGAAGAGAATAGGAAGGCTTAAAGGGCGGTATATAACGCTTGAGGGGGAGAGGGATTTGCCGCAGATGTCGCTGATTTTTGAAAAGGCATTAAAAGAGTTCATAGGCGAAAAGAAGCGGATATTTATAGCAGGTCTTGGAAATCCCGCTATAACGCACGACAGCCTCGGCGCTGCCGTCATAAAAGGCATAATTCCGCATAAAGGTCATGTTTCGGCAATAGAAACGGACGTTGCGGCAAGGACGGGAGTTGACACGGCAAGGCTTGTGCGCGGCGCGGCAAGGGAGATGCGTGCACAGTGTGTTATAGCGATAGACGCGCTTGCCTGTGAAAATCCTCGGAGAATAGGTAAAACCGTTCAGCTTAGCGACACGGGATTTGTTCTTGCGTCGGGAGTCGGAGAAAATGCAGGCGAAATATCGGAGAGGTTTCTGGGAGTGCCGACTATTGCGGTGGGCGTGCCGACAATGACTAAGCTGTCGTCGGTGTGCAAAAAGTTCGGCGGAAATTACCTCGTCACTGCTTCTGATATAGACATTATTATAAATGAATGGAGTGCGGTAATTTCGCAAGGGGTGAACACAGTATACAATGGATAGTGGAAAGTATACAGTTGTGGAATCCGCTTCGCGGATAATGTTTAGATTGTTTTGGGATTAAACGAGCGTGAGCAAACGGCAGGTTACGCTCTTAATAATCTTAAAACAATCTGATAATGTCCGCGTCAGCGGACACATACTACTGTACACTTTACATTGTACACTGTATACTGGGCGATACTGCGCGCTTTCGCTTTGTCGAAAACTCACAAAAATTAGTCGGTTTGTGAAATATGCACAAAAATTGCGCAAAATCGCGCCGAAATTTCTCTGTTAAAATTTGCGAAAATTTTATCTAAACCCTTGAAAATAAAGGATAAATGTGTTAAAATACTATTTGCGGTGTTGCGTAAACCCGCAAATAAGGCGATGAAACCGCAGATTGCACGCATGACGTGGGAACTGCGGCGGAGAAGTCCGGACGAGATTCGGGCGAAAAGTTGCTTTTCGTGTCAGGGCAAACGGTAATGTTAAAGTGTCTGCGCGGCAGATAACTAACCCCTGCCAAATAAATTGCCCGCGGCTGTATCTGCATTTTAAGGCAGGAAACACACGGAAGAGTGGATTTTTCAAAATCAGCTTTCGCCGACATTCATACAGAAAGGTTGAAAAATCATGGCATCTCAAAAGGTAAGAATTAAGGTCAAGGGTTATGAACACAGCGTTGTTGACGCTGCTGCGGCTAAGATCGTAGACGCTGCGAAGAGAAGCGGCGCGAGAGTTGCGGGGCCTATCCCGCTCCCTACGGACAAGCAAGTCATAACCATTCTGAGAGCGGTACACAAGGATAAGGATTCCCGCGAGCAGTTCGAACAGAGAACTCACAAGCGCCTTATCGACGTTATCAGCCCGTCTCAGAAAACAATCGAGGCGCTCCAGAGCTTAGAGCTTCCCGCGGGCGTTGAGATTTCAATGGACATTTAAAATCGGGGCAAGAAGTTTTTAACCCGACTTCCAAGCTTTGATTTTAAGTTATGTTGAGGAGCAAACCCGTTCCCCAACCGCTAACCGAGCGCCGATTATTATACGTTGCTAGGGCGCGAGGTCATGTTGAACGTTTATTGTTCAACCAATAACCGAAAAGGAGGATTTGGCTGATGAAAAAGGCTATCATCGGCAAGAAGATCGGCATGACGCAGATCTTCGACGAGGCAGGAAAGGTTGTTCCCGTTACCGTTATCGAGGCGGGCCCCTGCGTTGTTGTACAGAAGAAAACAACCGAAAATGACGGCTACGAGGCTGTTCAGCTCGGATTCGGCGACGTTTCCGCAAAGCACATAAACAAGCCGGAGCAAGGTCATTTCAAAAAGAACGACGTTGCGTTCAAGAAAACCCTCAAAGAGTTCCGCTTTGAAGATACGTCCGCACTCAATACGGGCGACATAATCAAAGCTGACGTTTTCGCAGAGGGCGACATTATTGACGTTGTCGGCACGTCTAAGGGCAAGGGCTTCACGGGCGCTATCAAGCGTTACAATCAGCACAGACTGAAA
>CANQOJ010000085.1 GCA_947625455.1 uncultured Clostridia bacterium
GGTTGTCTGGGAATACGCGACGAAGTTCGTCCCGAATCCGTTACGGCAATCAAGGAAGTTAAGGGCGCGGGCGTTCAGGTTGTCATGATTACGGGCGACCGCCGTGAAACTGCCGTTGCAATCGCTAAAGAGGCAGGTCTTATCGACGACGAAAACACAAATCTTATGCTCACGTCTGATGAACTTTCAAAGATGTCAGATGATGAGATAAAAGCAAAACTTAAGGATATCCGAGTTATCGCAAGAGCGCTGCCTACCGACAAGAGCCGTCTTGTAAGGCTCGCGCAGGAACTTGACCTTGTTGCGGGAATGACGGGCGACGGAGTAAACGACTCCCCTGCCTTGAAGAAAGCTGACGTCGGCTTTGCAATGGGCGGCGGTACGGAAGTTGCAAAAGAAGCGTCGGATATTGTAATTCTTGACGACAACTTCAACTCAATCGACCGCGCTATCCTCTACGGGCGCACGATATTCAATTCAATCAGAAAGTTCATAGTATTCCAGCTTACGATAAACGTTGCGGCGGTTCTTATTTCGTTCATCTGCCCGATTATCGGCATAGCAAACCCGCTCGATGTAATCCAGATACTTTGGGTAAACCTCGTAATGGATACCCTCGCGGCGCTTGCATTCGGCGGAGAGCCAGCGCTCAGCCGCTTTATGCTCGAAAAACCGAAGCGCAGAACAGAACCGATTATCAGCAAGAATATGATGTCGGAAATTATAGTCGGCGCAGGCTGGACGTTTGTTTTGTCGCTTGTTCTGCTTATCCTCGGAAACTTCTCGCCGTTTGGAAATGACACAAGCTATCTCGAAAACTGGGGCTTTATCAGAGAAGCGACGGGAAATCCGTTAAAACTTGACGGTTCTCACGCTATACTCCACACGGCATATTTCGCGTTCTTCATCTTTATCGCGGTATTCAACGCCTTTAATGCAAGAACCGACAAGCTGAACCTTTTCGATAATCTCGGCAAAAACAAGGGATTTTTAACGGTATTCGGAATTATCACCATAGTTCAGATAGTTATGACCTATGTCGGCGGTGATATTTTGAACGGCTGGGGATTAAACGTTACTGAGTGGCTGTTGGTGCTTGTTCTCGCAATCTCAATTATTCCCGTTGACCTTATCAGAAAGGGTATAGCAAATTCTGTTTCAAAAAACAATTAACGCTAATTGACGGTAAATTTCAGACTGTCGGGAACTCAAATGTCCGCATTACTTGTGGTTATCGGCAGTCTGATTATAAAAAAGGAGGTTCATTATGGCAGTAAATCTTTCAAAAGGTCAGAGAGTTTCTCTCGACAAAAACGTTACAATGGCAAGAATAGGTCTGGGCTGGGACACAAACCGCTATGACGGCGGGCAGGATTTCGACCTTGACGCGTGCGTTTTCCTGCTGGGAAAAGACGGAAAAGTTCTCAGAGACGAGGACTTTATATTCTACAACAACTTAAACGGCAGAAACGGCGCTGTCGTTCACACGGGCGACAACCGCACGGGAGACGGCGACGGCGATGATGAAGCTATCATAATCGACTTCACGAAAATTCCCGCGGAAATCGAGAAAATTGCCGTTACGGTAACGATTTTCGAGGCACAGCAGAGAAATCAGAACTTCGGACAGGTTTCAAACTCCTATGTCCGCGTTGTTAAAATCGACAATGCCGATGACGTAAACGGCGAAGAAGTTCTGCGCTTTGATTTGGTCGAGGAGTTTTCAATTGAAACCGCGCTTGTGGTTTGCGAAATTTACCGCTATAACGGCGACTGGAAGTTCAATGCTGTTGCGGCGGGCTATCAGGGCGGACTTGAAGCGCTTTGCAGAAGCTACGGCGTGAACGTTTAATTTAAGGTAAATAATCATAAAAGGGCGGTGCTTTGACTATATGAACGAAAATTTAAATCAGTTGATCGGCAAAGCCCGCCCTAATACCGAAATAATTCTTCCCGCAGGTGAATTTGAGGGTACTGTCGTTATAGACAAACCGCTCAAAATAATCGGCGCGCCGACTACAATATGGTCGAAAAAAACTCCCGCGCTTGTAATAAAATCAGCGGGCGTAAGCATTGAGAATATCCGTGCCGAACTTACCGAGGCAAGTCCTGAAAATGAAGTAATACGCGCGGAAGCGCCGTGCGAAGTAAAAAACGTTGAGATTTTGGGAACAACAACGGGCTTCGGCGCGGAGGACGGTTATTTTGACGTACCGAGGACAATTCAGCTGGGCGAGTTGTCGGCAGACGAGGAGAACACGTTTAAGATAACGGTAAACGTTCCCGAAAAGACCGACATTATATGCGATATGCGGAATGTCGTATTCGAGCCGAACACTCTTTCACGCGGGCGAAACGACATAACGATAAAAGTCAGTGGCATTTCTGCTCAGACCTGCTTATATGCCGAGGTTTTGTTCGAGTCGAAATTCACGAGGAGAATTTATCTGTTCGGGAAAACATCTTTAAATGCCGAAAAAGCCGACGGCAAAACGGTTTATACCGCTCCCGAAAGGGATTTTTCAAAGGCAGTAAATGCGGGCGTTATGCCGAAAGCAGTAAATGATACAGATGTTGTTTCAATATCGGATAAACAGGATTTGTCCGCAGAGAATTTAGAACTTACGAGAGGTATGCGGGTGCCGTTTGAAAAGTATCTGGGAACGAAATTTTCGGCGGTTTTCAGCTGTAAGGATATGCCCGACAATATGGACATTGATCCTTATGTTTTCCTGCTTGACGAAAACTCAAAGGCGCTTGCCGACAGCAGTCTTGTCTTTTTCGGAAACGAACGCTCCGACAACGGAGAATGTCTGTATTTCCCCAAAGACGGGCATATTGAGCTGGACCTTATGAAAGCTGACAGCAGGATAAAGAAAATCACTCTCGCCTATTCAATTTACGCAGGCAATTCCTCACAGAATTTCTCAAAGGTAACCGCTCCCCGCGTAAGCCTGCGCACTGACAGAGAGCGCGTTTCTTTCGTGATGAACGGGCTTTCTGACGTGACAACAGTTGTCGCGCTCGAATTTTACATCTACAAAGGCGAATGGAAGCTTTCAGCTGTCGGTTCGGGATTTCGTGACGGAATGGCGAGGTTATGCGAGTCGTGCGGTATTCAAGTTGAAGAATAAAACTTCTTTTTCTTTCCAAACCGCGTTTTAGCCGTCTGCCGCGTCAATTCGCAAAGCGAATTGCGCAGCTAAGCAAAGCTTAGCTGCGGTTTTGCGGAGCAAAACACGCGGCAGACGGCGCCGCGACGAGTCCCGCTCGAACGCAGTGAGAGCGGGGCGAGGAGCGGCTTTCGGAACGCTATTTAACACAACAAAGGGTGGTCTTATGCAGGAGTTTACGAGATATGTCGGGTATGACGATCCCGACAGTTTTCGCGGTATCCTAATCGAAAAATTCACAGCGTCGCAAAAAGGCGGACTGTTTTTTAAAGAAAAACTTCCCATGGCGTCAATGGACGAAATTGCAAAAGCTGCGGGCTATACTGCGTCAAGTTTCGACAATGCCGACGACGTAAAGAAAAGCATTGATATGTGGCTTCATGACGCGAATATTCCGTGTGACAGCGCGGCAGTTGCCGAGGTTATGACAAAGGCTGTTGCGGAATGCGGCGCTAACAAGAAAAACAACTATTTCGTTTTCTTCTGCTGGCTTATGAAATACCTTTCGATAAGACCGCATACACTATTATATATCGGCAGCGCAACGCTGAAAGAGCTGTATTTCCTGCTGATGATGCAGGCGGCGGGGGTTAATATCACGCTTGTAAGCTACGGTCTTGACAAGGAATATGTAAAACTTGCATTTAAGGACAGAATAACGGTAAAAAGCGGACGTAATAACGCGCCTTTGCAGATTGATTTCAGCAGAATTGACCTTAAAAAAGAAGCGCAGATTGCCGAGATGAAGGCTGAAGGCGAGCGAGTAAGCGGTCTTGTAAAGCGGCTGTCAACAACCGCCGCAGGCATTTTCGAGGACATTCTGAAAGACCGCAGGACAAGAGTTGTCAAAAACGGCGGCGTTTACACAGAGGACGGCGATATTCCCGTATACTGCGCGGCTTTGCTGGGTTACGACAACGATGATGTTTACACAAATATGCTCGTTAAGTTTAAGGAAAGTTTTGCGGGGCTTAAAAAACAGCTTATCTTCATTGAAAAACCTATGAGCAATCCAAACGCCGAAGAAGTAAAAGCTTTAGGCTCAATCCCCCGTACAAGCACGCAGGAAATGATAGACGCTATGGCTATACAGATAAATCTCACGGGTGACAAGGTGAGGACAGCGCTTGCGAGAAAGGCGCTAACAGAGCTGCTTTCGGGAATGTCAACCGCAAATCAGACCGTAGTGTTCAACTACGCGATGAAACTTGTGACATGGCTCTACCGCTGTACTCAAGCGAGAAAGTATTCCGTGTCGTATGAAGATATTCCCGTGGTGCTTTACTACGGCGATATTTCGCAGTCGGAAGTGTATTTTCTGATTTTCATGTCAATGTGCGGGTTTGACGTTATATACATCTCCCCTAACCTTAGTAATCAGCAGACGGCTGTCGAAAAAAATATCGGCAATGCAATGCAGATTTTCGCCCTTCCGCAAAGCAAGGAAAGCGGCGAATATCCCAAAAAAGCAGTTAAAATGAAAGTATCAACTGTTGCATACAACGCTGAGCGCGACCTTGACACAATGCTCTACAACGGCGACACGGGAATATACCGCAGTTTCCAGTTTCCAAACAGCCAAAGCGTAACGCTTAAAACAACTTACGAGGAAATCGACATTCTCTGGAAACAGGAAGCGCGTTTTCGTCCGGGATTTACAACAGCCGGAAATCTCGTTTCCGTGCCTAATATTTTCGCAAAAATAAGCGGAGTTGAGGACGGGGAAGTCGGGAGATACTGGGAAAACGTCCGTGAAAAGCTGACGCCCGACACAATGCTTAAAGTCAAACAGCCAAATCCCACAAACAATACTGCCGTCGATTTGTCCGCTTACAGACAGTTTTACAGAAACGGCGAGATTGATACCGAAAAACTCAAAAACAGCACGCTGAATAAATACAGCTATCTCCCCGACAGAATACAGGATATGCTGTTCTACAAACTCCAGGAAACCTGCTCATGCGGATTTTTAAAGCTTGAGGGTGATGAACTCATGTGTTCAGTACTGCATTTCGGAATGAATTTAAGCCGTGAATTTTCACAGCTTATACAAAGGTTTGACTTTACGAAAAGTATACCCAAGCTTGTTTACATTGACGCGATAGAGGACACATTCACGCTTGAAGAATGTATACAGACGGTGCTGTGTAATCTTATCGGGTTTGATGTGCTTATATACACTCCTTCGGGCTATAAAAACCTCGAAACCTACGTTAAAAACGACGCATTCGAGGAGCATATTATGAACAAATTTTTGTACAACACGGAGGTTCCGAAATTTAAAATACCCTCCGAGGACAAAAACAGCGGTTTTTTCGGAAAGCTGTTTGGAAAACACTGATTGAAAGGAAAAAACACTATGGGACTTCAATTTACTCCAAGTTCAGAACAGCCGCAGGCACAGGTTCAAAATCAAACCGAGGTAGCAGCAACTGCGACAACGGTTACCGCGACAGCAAACGCCGCTCTTGACGCAAAAATCGAAGAGGCAAAAAACTTCAATATTGCCGTAAAGACCGATGAAATCAAGCAGCAGCTTGCCACAAGCGATGAAATCGACAAGCTCGTTTCGACCATTAACGTAAACGACAGCAGCACGATTGTAAAGTTTGGCGCTGAAGCTGCGGACGAAATCTCAAAAGCGTCCGACATGGTTTTAAACTCCATGAGCATAAACCAGATAAACGACACAGGCGTTATGCTCAAAAACCTTGCGGCGATTATGGATCAATTTGACATCAAGGAAATTCAGGATGACAAGCCCGGATTTTTCGGTAATCTCAAGAAGAAACTTGAGAAAATCCTCAACAAATATGACACAATGGGCAAGGAAATAGACAAGATATATGTCCAGCTTAAGCAGTACGAAACCGAAATCGAGCAGGCAAACACAAAACTTGACTCCATGTATGACGCCAACATCGGCTATTATCAGCAGCTTGTAAAGTATATAATGGCGGGCGAACAGGGCGTTAAGGAGCTTGACGAGTTTATAGCCGACTATCAGAAGAAAGTCCAGGCAAATCCCGACGACGGAACAATTCGTATGGACTTGTCAAATCTTCAGCAAATGCGCGAAATACTCGACCAGAGAGTTATGGACCTGAAAATTGCGGAGAATGTTGCGCTCCAGACTGTTCCTATGTTAAAGACAATGGAATATTCAAACCTTAATCTTGTGCGCAAGATAAACTCTGCGTTCATCATCACAATGCCTGTATTCAAGCAGGCTCTGGCGCAGGCTATAATGCTTAAGCGTCAGAAGATACAAGCTGACAGCCTTGCGGCGCTTGATGAAAAGACAAACGAAATGCTGATAAAGAACGCGCAGAATACTGTTGAACAGTCGAAAATGATTGCGTCTATGTCGGCAACCTCCTCAATCAAGGTTGAAACGCTCCAGCAGACATGGCAGACGATAGTAAACGGCATTGACGAGGTTCAGGCAATTCAGGACCAGGCACGCGAAAAACGTAAAGCAGACGCAGTTGCCCTTGAACAGATTAAGGCTGAATATAAACAGAAAATGAAAGCGTAAAGCGATATCAAACAAACATTAAGCAAGGGGAAAACCTTTTGGAAAAGGTTTTCCCCTTGAACCCTTTTCCAAAACTTTTTATTACGGCTGGTAACGGTGAGGTGGTTTTCCCCCCCTTGAACCCCTTTTCAAAACTTTCTATATCGGCTGATAATTGTGGGGTTCTTTGACGCATAAAAGAAAAACAACTTTAAGTTCAAAGCAACGTAAGCCTGTCAAAGGGTTTGTGCTCCTTTCCTCCCTAACGCTCTTTTTCTATTAGGTGCCAAAGGACCTTATCACTATCAGCTGTAATGAAAGTTTTAGAAAGGGGTTCAAGGGGGAAACCTTTTTCAAAAGGTTTCCCCCTTGCTACATACACATTGCGTTCTGCAAAAAGCTCAATCCCCATAACCATTCGGGTTCATTGACTGCCATTTCCAGCTTGAAGCGCACATTTCCTCAATTCCGAGTTCAGCTTTCCAGCCCATTTCCGCTAACGCCTTATGCGGGTCAGCGTAACACTCCGCAATATCTCCCGGTCTTCTTGCGTCCACAACATACGGCAGTTGTTTCCCGCAGGCTTTCTCATAAGCATGAAGGACATCAAGCACACTGTAACCCTTGCCTGTACCGAGATTACAGACAAACAGCCCGCAATTTTCCGCAAGCTTTTTCAATGCGCACACATGACCTTTCGCCAGATCAACTACATGAATATAGTCACGAACGCCCGTGCCGTCGGGGGTTGGGTAATCGTTGCCGTAAACGTGAAGTTTTTCAAGTTTTCCGACCGCAACCTGCGCGATATACGGCACAAGGTTGTTGGGGATACCGTTGGGATCTTCACCGATAAGTCCGCTTTCATGCGCGCCGATAGGGTTGAAGTATCTCAAAAGCGCGACGTTTAAAGTCGGATCAGCCTTGCAGTAATCAATTAGGATTTTTTCAATAAACAGCTTTGTTGTGCCATAAGGGTTTGAAGTGCCGCCTGTCGGAAAATCCTCGCGTATGGGCATAGTCTTGGGTTCACCGTAAACAGTGGCAGATGATGAAAAAACAAGGTTCTTAACTCCGTAACGGCGCATAGTGTTGAGAAGCACAAGAGTTGACACGAGGTTATTCGTGTAATACTCTAGCGGTTTCGCAACGCTTTCTCCTACGGCTTTAAGTCCTGCGAAATGAATAACCGTGTCAATATCGGGATGCGCGCGAAAAAGGTTTTCGGTTTCCTCAACGTTACACAATTCGGTTTTGCAAAACGGCACGGTTTTACCCGTGATTTTTTCAACGCGTTTAACTGCCTCCTCACGCGAATTTACAAGATTATCAGCCACAACAACATCATACCCTGCGTTTAAAAGTTCAACGCAGGTGTGACTTCCGATATATCCCGCGCCGCCCGAAACAAGAACAGACATAATTTTATTTCCTTTCAAGTTTTGAATTATTCAACAATTCTATTATAACATAAACCGCAGATTTTGTCAACCATACAATATCCTGTTAGTTTAAAATATAAATCAATATTTCGGCAATTTTGGGCATGAAAAAAGCGCTTTGTGAAATCAAAGCGCTTTATTTCTTTGTTGGCGGCGTTGGCG
This sequence comes from uncultured Clostridia bacterium, assembly GCA_947625455.1. Lineage (GTDB taxonomy): Bacteria > Bacillota > Clostridia > Oscillospirales > Ruminococcaceae > CAG-115. The sequence goes on from CANQOJ010000085.1 coordinate 8,295, forward strand.
CTTCCAAAACTTCCGAATCCAAAATTTTAAACTTATATTCCTCTTTTCGCTCCGGATATGTTTCAAACAACCCCCGCAATTCTTCATTGTTGACAAGTACAGATTCCAGCATCTTTTCATGCGCTTCATCCCAATATTGTTCTATCATTTCTTGTTCATGCTTATTCATCATTTTCACCTACGATAATTCAATATGTAAACTGTCAATATAATCCGTTAACCTGCGCCAACAAATATTTTCTATGTTCTTTGACTTTATTATATCAAGAACATCGGTTTTTGTCAAGCTGTTTTTGACTGCCATTAACGAACATTCCTTATGATTTTATATTTCACAGCGAAAGGCAGTAAATTTGCTCGTTCAACTTTCTCAATCCCCTCCCCTACTCTCTTAACAACTCAGCGTAACTGTCAACTTTTTTCTTGCCAAAAGTAAATTCTATAAACAGCAATTGAGCATTTTCTTAACCTGCAATAAAAATAAACAACCCCTCTCCCCTGCCAACTCTAATGAATAAACCATAACGCTTGTTTACCGCGCCCGAATGATATTCGGGCGCTGAATGATATTCGGGCGCTTTTTTTATTCCCCTGCCCTGCTTGTCAAACGCTTTTTAGATTGAATTTCGACGTGAATTGCTCCGCTAAATTCGTATAATATGCGTTATGCGCAAAGAGACAAAAAACCTCGAAAGTCGGTTTTCCGCATGGGAAAGCGGGATTTCTGAGGATGCGGGGGTTGAGGTTGTGGTTGGCAGGAATTGGCAGAAGTCAAGCAATTGATTTTGAGATAGTTTGCAATTCGGAATTGCTCAAAGAATTAGCGAAATCGGTTGAAATTTAGGCGGGAAAACGAAACTAAATATGAAAAATATTCAGAAATATCCACTGAAGGTGAAATAATGGAAAAACGTAATATTGCATTCAGCCCTCCCGATGTTGGTGAGGCGGAAATTAACGAGATAATTGAAGCAATCAGGTCGGGTTGGATAACGACAGGTCCGCGCGTTAAGGAGTTTGAAAGAAAAATAGCGGAATTTATAGGCGTGAACAAGGCTTGCTGCCTTAATTCCCAGAC
>CANQOJ010000086.1 GCA_947625455.1 uncultured Clostridia bacterium
GTTGATAAGGCGAGGAGCGAATGTGATATTGTAGTAGTTTCGGACTTTGTAAACCCGACTCAATTCTCCCCTAACGAGGATTTGCAGAGCTACCCCCGCGATTTTGAGCATGACTGCAAACTGCTTGAAGAACACGGGTGCGACTTGGTTTTCTATCCGTCGGTTGAAGAAATGTACGAGCCAAATGCGGCAACTTATGTTGAAATTCTTGACGAAATGCCCAAGCAGCTCTGCGGACAAACGCGCCCTATCCACTTCCGCGGGGTATGCACGGTGGTGTCGAAACTGTTCAACATTGTTCAGCCCGACAAGGCGTTTTTCGGTCAGAAAGACGCGCAGCAGCTTGCGATTATCCGCAGAATGGTAAAAGAAATGTCCTACGGCATTGAAATAGTCGGCTGTCCTATCGTGCGTGAAAGCGACGGTCTGGCAAAATCCTCGCGCAACACTTACCTTAACGCCCAAGAAAGGAAAGCGGCGCTTGTATTGTCAAAGGCGATATTCAAAGGCGAGGAGCTTGTAAAAGCGGGAGTTACCGACAGCGAAAAAGTGCTGTCCGAAATGCGGACGATAATTTCAGCCGAGCCGCTCGCAAAAATCGATTATGTTTCGGCAGTAGACGGCGTTTCAATGCTGCCCGTTAAAGAGATAACAGACGGCGTTCTGGTGGCAATGGCGGTGTATATAGGCAAAACAAGGCTTATTGACAACTTTATCGCGGGAGGCATGAAATGACGCTCGAAATGCTTAAAGGCAAAATTCACCGCGCAACGGTAACGCAAGCCGAACTCAATTATGTAGGCTCGATAACTATTGACAAAGAACTTATGAAAGCGGCGGGAATTTACGAATATGAAAAAGTTCAGGTCGTAAATGTCAACAACGGCGAGCGTTTTGAAACCTACGTTATTTCGGGCGAAAGCGGAATGATTTGCCTTAACGGTGCGGCGGCGCGGTGCGCAAGCGTCGGCGACAAGGTGATAATTATGGCGTATGCACAGCTTACGCCCGAAGAAGCCGAAAACCACAAACCGACAGTCGTTTTTGTTGACGAAAACAACAAGCCTACGCGTATTGCAAGTTATGAAAAACACGGATTGCTTGAAGATATGGAGCGGTGAAAATGGAACAAGACCTTAAAGGAAAACGCGTGCTTGTCGGCGTAAGCGGAGGGATTGCCGCGTACAAAACGGCTGATACGGTAAGTATGCTTGTAAAGGCAGGCGCGGAGGTTGACGTTATAATGACGAAAAACGCGGCGGAATTTATAACTCCGCTGACGTTTGAGACGCTTACTAAGAAAAGGTGTGTTGTTGACACTTTCGCAAGGGATTTTCAGTATGACGTAGCGCATATCTCTCTCGCTAAATCTGCCGATATAATTCTTATCGCGCCTGCAACGGCTGATGTCATAGCTAAAATGGCGCACGGGATTGCGGACGATATGCTTACGACAACGGTTTTAGCGGCAAAGTGCAAAAAGCTTGTCGCGCCGTCAATGAACACCGCCATGCTCGAAAATCCGATAACTCAGAACAACATTGAACTGCTGAAAAAATACGGGTTTGAGATAATTGAACCCGACAGCGGACGGCTTGCCTGCGGGGATACGGGAAAAGGGAAACTGCCGGGTGCTGACGTTATGTTACAGCATATTCTGCGCAATATCGCGAGGGAGAAAACTCTTGAAAATGTAAAGGTCACGGTCACTGCGGGCGCAACGCAGGAGGCGCTTGATCCCGTGCGGTTTCTCACAAATCACAGCAGCGGGAAAATGGGTTACGCGATAGCTCACGAGGCAATGCTCCGCGGGGCTGACGTTACTTTAATAAGCGGCGCGGCGCAGGTTGAACCGCCGATGTTTGTAAAGCTGAAAAAGGTCGTTTCGGCGGAGGATATGCTGAATGCGGTTGAAGAAAGCCTTCCCGAAACGGATATTCTGATAAAGGCGGCGGCGGTAGCTGACTACCGTCCGAAAAATGTTTCGGACAACAAGCTGAAAAAGCATGATGACGATTTGATTTTACCGCTTGAACGCACGGAGGATATTTTAAAACGCGTGAGGGAAAAACGGCATGCGGGGTTATTCGTCTGCGGGTTTTCAATGGAAACGGAAAACCTTATCGCAAACTCGCAGGAAAAGCTTTTGAGAAAAGGGCTTGATATGATAGCCGCAAACAGCCTTAAAACAAAAGGCGCGGGGTTTGGCACTGACACAAACGTCATAACGATAATAACGCCCGACAGCATAAAAGAACTTCCGCTTATGTCCAAACAAAGCGCGGCGAGGGAACTTCTTGACGAAATAGAGAAAAGGCGGTGATGTTATGACGCTGACGCTTGACATAGGGAATACCACAATAGCGTTAGCAGGGCTTAACGGCGAAAATGTTGTGTTCAGTGCCAAGATACCCGCTGATGGGAATTTTCGTGAACCATTGAAGAAAACACTCAACGGTCAGCAAATAAATTCTGCGGTCATATCGTCAGTCATTCCGTCAATTACCGACAGCGTCCGCACTGCCGTTTATGAAATATGCAATATAACGCCAACGGTAATCAGCGCGGAGATGTACGGCGATATTTTAAGCTATGCAATACCTAATCCCGAAAAATTAGGACTTGACAGAATTGCCGACAGCGCATGGGCTGCCGTTAATTTACCGCTGCCTGCTGTGACAATCGACATAGGCACCGCCATGACGTTTAACGTTATCGGCAAAGGGCGGGTATTTCTCGGTGGGATAATTGCAGCGGGGATACAGACTTCGCTTAATGCACTATGTGAACACACGGCGCAATTGCCGCAAACCGCGCTTGAAATCCCCGAAAACGTTATCGGCAAAAACACCCGCGAATGTATGCTTTCGGGCGCAGTTTTCGGCGCGGTTTCAATGATAGAGGGAATAACGCGGCGCATTGAAAATGAACTCGGAGAAAAAACAACGCCCGTTTTTACGGGCGGGGGCGCGGAATTTGTAAAGCCGTTTCTTGCTGACAGCTTTATTTATGAACCGTATCTTACGGCAAAGGGAATTGCAATAAAAAAATAAAAGGGGGATAAAAAATCCCCTGTCAATTATTTCGGAGTTCAGTCCTTAGATACATTCGTATCAGAGGGCTTATCTTCCTCTTCGGTTTTCCCTAAAATTCTATTTCCGCGTTTTTCTATCCGATCGACAATTTCATTAACGCCATCTTTTAATGTATCCAAATCATTCGGCAGTGAGTCTTTCCAACTGTGTCCTTCCCAAAACGGTTTTACTTCTCTATCGCCGTCAATATAATCTTCAAGATAATTTTCCTTAATGAAGTTTTCCCAGCCGTATTCTCCCTTGCCGAAATAATCCAGCCATGCCTTGCAGGTTATTATATTTCCGCTGTTGTGAAGAAGCCCGCCGAGTATCTTTGCTATACTGATTTCACTTCCGTCACATTCGGTATAGTACTCTCTGATTTTCATCAGCGTCAGATCCCAAAAATCATGCATTGCGCTTGTACCCGACCTTGCGGCGTTAAAATAACAAGGCACGGGGCAATAGTTTCCTATAGTATGATACATTTCAAGGAGACGAGTGATATCGGTATCTTTAAAAAGTTTTTCAATGATATCCTTTCCACCCTCTTTTTCATTATATACTACATTAAAAACTTTATAGCTGTACTCTTGATTTTTTCCCCATTTGCCGTACAACTCCTTGATTTTCTTTTCTTCTGTTTTTTCGTCATACAATTTCATTGCGCGGTTTATAATTACTTGCACGGAAGTCATTGTATCGGAACATATTTTTTCATTGCTGTTTTCTTTCATTTTTTCATTCATAAACCACTGAGATTTAACGGAGTTCCATTTTTCTTTGTATACATTCTGCAATTTTTCAGATGCTGAATCCGGATCGTATTTTCCTTTTGCATTTTTGTAAAAAATAAGCTTTTCAATCACGGAATTCTCTTCCAATTTTTCCTTATTTTTCTTATCTTTGTATTTGTATTTTTTATAATATTTACTTCCTTTCAAACAATCCTCAACAAAATCATAATAGATATCCAAATCCATATCCATATTTAATCCTCCTCAAAATCCAAATCCTGTTTAAAAATGTTCTTTACAGCGGTGATAACTTCCCGCTGATACTGTTCATCTTCCGTTTCGCCGTTTTTCTGTCTTAACTTCGACATTTCCTCCTTGTACTTTGCTTCAGCGCGGATTTCCTCGGCTGTCGGGATAAACCGAAAATGCACAAAACCGTTGCTTTCGGCAATCCTCTTAAACTCCTCCGGCGCTACACGGCGAATGTCAAACACGCAGTCGTAAAACTTGAGTTTCGGATTTGCTTCAAGCCACCTGTCGCAAACGTTCGGCATATCGCACGACGTCACCATATCCTGCATTTCATAAAGTATACGGTATAATGCGACTGCGGTGTCGGGATTTACGTCTTTTCCGATTAAACCCCATATGCCGTCAATCAGTTCAACATAGTACAAATCCGTATACTGACAGCCGTCACGATTATGAAAGTAACTGCTTTTCGCCATTTGACTGCAAATGGCAATAACATCACGGTACACAGCTCTCACAACGTCGTCTGCGTATTCTCTTATATGCGTCACGGTGCTAACAAGTGCACTCATAGCCAGATTCGCTTCATCATTAGTGTCATATATAAAAGCATTTTCGTCGCCTTTCACTGCCTTGCCGATAGCTTTAATAAAACTCTCAATAGTTCCGCACTCTCTGAAGCCGTCGAACAAGTTTCTCTGCGTTTCCTCGCCCGCTGTTCTGATAAGGTTGTAGAACTTGATAAGCTTTGCTTTTTGAACGACCGCCTTTGCAAGCATGTCATCTTCCTTTAACTCGCACTCCGTAAGCGCCCTGCAGATTTCAAGGCTGTCCGCTTCGTACAAATGGTCTGACTCGCCCAGAAAGCGGATTTTCCGACGTTTGATTAACTCCGGGTTATTCGCCAACTCTTTACATGTACCGTTCATTATAATGTCCTTTCTCCAAAAGCAGTCTGAAGTTGTTCAGCAACAGAACAACTCCTGCTGTTATATCAATTGCATCAGCACGTCAACCGAACCATATTGACTGCTGATTATTTGATTGTCAATGAACTTTCATAACCTTCATTTATCGGATTTTTTCACGCGTATAACAAGGTTTTCAATATCTTTAACAGCATTTATATCGCTGACCTGATTTTCTCCTACATCCAAAATCTTGAGTTTTTTCAGACTTCTTATCGGCGTTAAATCACAGTGATGATCAAGGCACAAATATAAATACTTCAGATTTTCAAGGTTTGAGATTTGCCAGATATCTCTTATTTCATTCCCGCTAAGGTCCAGCAGCTCCAAGCGCGCAATTTTTGAAATCAGCGCGATATTGCTTATCCTGTTTTGATTTAATTTTAATTCTTTAAGTTTATCAAGCCCCAAAATCGGCGTTATATCGTTTATATTGTTCTCCGACAAATCCAGAGTTTCAACATCGAGCAGCCTCGAAAGCGCGGTAATGTCACTTATATTGTTGCCGCTCAAATTCAGCTCATGCAGACGGAAAAGTTTTGCAAGCGGGGTTATATCGCTGATTTGATTATTGCTCAGACGAAGTGTTCTTAAATTATTGAGCTTTAAAAGCGGGGATATATCGCTTATATTGTTCTCCGACAAATCAAGGAGATTAAGACCTGTGATTTTTGAAAGCGGGGTTATGTCGCTTATATTATTCCCTCTCAAACTCAGAGCGTCCAGGAAAAAGACAATGCGTGAAAACGGCGATATATCGCTTATATTGTTATAACTCAAATCTAAACCCGTAATATTTACAAGGCTTTCAAGCGACGGCAGACTGCTTATCTTATTACTGCAGAAATATGCATATTTCAATTTGGCAAGGCTTGAAACCGCCGAAATGTCGCTTAAATTATTCTCACTAATGTACAATTGTTCAAGATTTGCGAGATTTGCAAGCGGAGAGATGTCGCTGATTTGGTTGCTACCCAAATATAGGTATTCTAATTTGACAAGGCTTGAAAGCGGTGAGATGTCGCCGATTTGATTGTTATTCAAATACAGGTATTTTAATTTGACAAGGTTTGAAAGCGGTGAAATATCGATGATTTGATTGTTATTCAAATGCAGGTATTCTAATTTGACAAGGTTTGAAAGCGGCGAGATATCGTCGATTTTGTTGTTGTCCAATTGCAGGGATTTTAATTCGACAAGGCTTGAAAGCGGTGAGATATCGCTGATTTGATTGTTACTCAAATTCAGTGTTTTTAATGCCGAAAGAGTTGAAAGCCCCGAAATGTCGGTTAAATTGTTATACGCCGCATACATGGTTTCAAGGACTTTGAGGTTTGGAAGCGGAGGAATGCTGCTTACCGAATTTCTTCTCAGCGACAAATACTTCAGCTTACCGAGATTAGCAAGCGGAGATATATCGCTCACATTGTTATCATTAAAATCAAGACTTGTAAGCTCTGTGAGGTTTGAAAGCGGTGACAAGTCGCTTATCTGATTATTTGACAAATTTAAAGATTCTAATTTATCAAGTCCTGCAAGCGGTGAAATGTCGCTTATCTGATTATCCCAAGCCCAAAGAACTTGTAATTTGGTCAAGCCTGCAAGCGGGGTTATATCGCTCACATTGTTATTTGAAAAATAAAGTTCTTTAAGTTTTGTAAGCTTTTCAAGCGCAGATATATCGCTTATTCCATTCTTCTGCATATCAAGCTCATCTAATTCGGTGAGATTTGCAAGAGCTGAAATATCGCTGATTTGATTTTCACATATATGCAGCTGTTTTAATTTGGTCAGACCTGCAAGCGGGGTTATGTCGCTTATTTGGTTGTCATACAGCAACATATATTCAAGGTTTTTAAGGTTTTCAAGCGCGGATATATCGCTGATTTGATTTGAGCTCAAATTCAGCGAGACCAATTTTGTGAGATTTGCTAAAGCCGAAATATCACTGATATTATTATTCGGCATAAGCAGCATCTCTAATTCGGTGAGGTTAGCAAGCGGTGAGATGTCGCTGACGCTTTCAGCCTTCAAATCCAGAACTTCTAATTTGGTGAGGTTTGCAAGCGGCGAAATGTCGCTGACGCCTTTAGCCTTCAAATCCAGAGCTTCTAATTTGGTGAGGTTTGAAAGCGGTGAGATGTCGCTGATATCGTTTTTCAAGATCAACCGCAATTCCTTTAGGTTTACAAGTTTCCCTACTTCAACCAGATCCTCTTCAAAATCCTCAACATACAAATCCAGACCTTCCGTTTCCTCAACATTAAACTCTTCGCCTTTAATCATAACAGTTTTCATAGCTACACATCCTTTCTGATTTCATTATACCATATTTCAACCAAAATGTAAAGCACAATCGTACCCTTTTATTTTATTATACGTCAGCTTCCTGCAAATGTACAGTGCAGATTTCAGCACCCCTGTCGTTGATTGTCATTTTAAAAGGTGTTACACGGCAAAGGTCGTTGAGATTGCGGGCAAGGCTTTGCGAAAATATCAGGCTACGGCTTTCATTGATGGCAATTCAAACCCGCGCGGTTTGTTGGCTGAACTTGAACTCAAATGCAAAACGCAAGTTAAACACTCGTTGTTCAATGCCATATATTTTATTATACGGCAGCTTTTTGCAAATGTACAGTGCAGATATTTGCTACGTAATTTTTACCAAAACCCCAATGCACATTTTAGCAAATCTGCCAAACAAATCGGGAACATTTTTGACGGCACACAAATTTTTGAATTTTTTGAAGAAAACTACTTGATTTTTTTCGATAAGTGTGTTATAATGTATAAGTTGATTATCGAGGCGTGGCTCAGTTTGGTAGAGCGCTGCGTTCGGGACGCAGAGGCCGTGGGTTCGAATCCCGTCGCCTCGACCAAAATGCCAAAAGACCGCATTGTTATGCGGTCTTTTATTTTTTATCCCCGAATTTTCCCCGAAGAAACGCTGAATTTTATTTGTTTCACACTTTTAGCCCCTGCAGAACATTTAGGACTTCCCGCTCAGATGACTTATATAGATGGCTGTATGTGTCAAGCGTCTCTGTGATGTTGGAGTGACCTAATCGCTTGGAGATGGCAACAACGTTCACGTTGTTGTTAATCAGAAACGTTGCGTGGCTATGTCGGAAATCATGTATTCTTATGTGTGGCAAGCCTGCTTCTTTTGCGTACAGTCTGTTTCGATTATCAACAGAGGAGTCTCGGATTGACTTATTGCCATACCCGCATATTTTGAAATTGTTGTTGAATTGGTCGGGAGCGGCATTTTGCTGCCTTTCCTTATGGGCATTTAAGATGTCAAGGAGCTGTTGGGGTATTAAGATATCACGAATTTTGTGATTTTTAGGCGTGTCCACATAATCATTTCCATCAGCGTCCTTAATCTTTTGAGAAACAGAGCGGCGAATATGCATTGTATTACCCTCGATATCATTCCATGTCAGTCCATAACACTCACCTTTTCTAAGCCCCATAAAGAACAGTATGCAGAAGAAAACATAGTAGTTCCAATCTTCAATCGTGTTACAGTGGTTTTTGGCAGCTTCAATAAAGCGTTCAAACTGCTCAGATGTGTAAAACTGCATTTCTTTTTTTGTACTGCTCCGCTTGCTTTCATTAAATGTAAATTCGAGTGTATCCTTCAGAGGATTATTGGGGATATACTTCAATTTGACAGCATAGTTTAATAAGCTCATAAGGGTCTTGTAGGCATTGCGTTTAGTGCGCTGACTTATATTCTCATCTTTATTACCCTTTGTCAGCTTTTGTTCGTCAATTTTCTCTAACCAATTATTAAGCGTTTCCATATTCAGCTTATTAAGACTTGTTTCTCCAAGATACGGCTCTACACGCAGGCGAAGGGTTCTCATTGTAGTGTCATGCGCCCCTTTTTTACATTTCCGCGAATGGTATTTTTCATATTCGTTGATAAGCTGCGATACGGTCATTTTGGACGGCAACGTAACTCCTTGGTCTTTGTATTCTTGTTCAAGCTGCCGTTCTACATCTTTAGCTTCCTCATATCCGTAAACCGTCCGCTCTACTTGTTTATGATTGCCGTTGCGGTCTGTATAGTTCACTCGAACCCTATATACATTCTCGTTCCCTTTGATTTTCCTTTTGAATTTGTCCTTGTCTATTTTGGTTATAGGCATACCTGCAACACCCCTTTTATCTACATTATACCACTTTTTATATAAAATTCAAGCCTTGAACAACCGATTTTTTGCCGCTGCCTGCCGTGCTTTTTTCGGCGGGGGTTTTTAGCCTTACGGCTGCACTGTAAGGCTT